>NZ_JBTNDR010000022.1:0-64990 GCF_054510895.1 Arthrobacter sp. HLT1-20
ACCGCCACACCCGGAAAGCACCCAAGAAAGCGGCCCCCACCAAAAAAGATGGGAGCCGCACACCGATGCCTCTTGACAAAAGTTCCCACATATCAGTCCCCACGCCCTCCCCAAGCTCGCTGCGCTCGCTCGTGGCCCCTCGGGCGTGTGGGCCCAGCCACGCCAATCCCCAAGCTCGCCGCGCTCGCTCGTGGCCCCTCGGGCGTGTGGGCCCACCCACGCCCCCCAACGCTCTCGCACCTCCGGGGGTTAAACCCATTACGCTCTCTCACTAGCTGAGAGAGCGTAATGGGTTTAACCACGAAAGGTGAGAGAGCGTTATGGGGGCGGGGCGACGAAGGAGTTCTTCCTTGGGCGTCGTGGCTTGGCTGGACACCCGCCGGGTTGGTCTTGGGCTAATGAGCACTAGAATGGTTCGGTGGCTAGCTCATCGACTGACAGTTTTGTCCATCTCCATACGCACACCGAATACTCCATGCTGGACGGTGCAGCGCGCCTGACCGAGCTGTTTGACGAGGCCAAGCGGCTGGAAATGCCGGCCCTGGCCACAACAGACCATGGCTATCTCTTCGGCGCCTTCGACTTCTGGAAAAAGGCCACCGACGCCGGCATCAAGCCCATCATCGGCGTTGAAGCCTACGTCACCCCGGGCACCGCCCGCACCGATAAGACCAGGGTCAAGTGGCGCACGGATGAGAGCCAGCGCAAGGACGATGTCTCCGGCGGTGGCTTCTACACGCACATGACACTGCTGAGCTACAACAACCAGGGCATGCGGAACCTGTTCCGGGCCTCCTCCCTGGGCTCGCTGGATTCGCCCATGGGCAAGTACCCCCGCCTGGATAGGGAACTGCTCAACGAGTACCACTCGGGGCTCATCGCCACCACCGGCTGCCCCTCGGGTGAGGTTCAGACCAGGCTTCGCCTGGGCCAGTACAACGAGGCCAAGGCTGCGGCGTCGGAATTCCAGGACATTTTCGGCAAAGAAAACTACTTCTGTGAGCTCATGGACCATGGCCTGGACATTGAGCGCCGGGTCACCAAGGACCTGCTGCGCCTAGCCAGGGAACTTGAGATCCCCCTGGTGGCCACCAACGATCTCCACTACACCCATGAGCACGACGCCAAGGCGCACGAGGCCCTGCTGGCCCTGCAGTCGGCGTCGACCCTGACCGAACCCACCTATGACGAGGGTGGTAAGCGCTTTGCCTTCAGCGGCAGCGGCTACTACCTGAAGTCCCCGGCGGAGATGCGCCAACTGTTCTCCGAGCTGCCCGAAGCCTGCGACAACACGCTGCTGATCGCCGAGCGCTGCGACGTTTCCTTCAACACCAACGCCAACTACATGCCCAAGTTCCCCTGCCCGCCCGGTGAGGACGAGACGTCTTGGCTGGTCAAGGAAGTCGATACCGGCCTGCGCTACAGGTACCCGGGTGGAATCCCGGACGCCGTGCGCAAACAGGCCGACTACGAGCTTGATGTCATCATCAAAATGGGTTTCCCCGGCTACTTTTTGGTGGTTGCCGACTTTATCAACTGGTCCAAGGACCACGGCATCCGCGTGGGTCCCGGGCGTGGTTCCGGTGCCGGCTCCATGGTGGCCTATGCCATGCGCATCACCGACCTTGACCCGCTGCGCCACGGCCTGATCTTTGAGCGGTTCCTAAACCCTGAACGCGTCTCCATGCCCGACTTTGACGTGGACTTCGATGATCGTCGCCGTCATGAGGTCATCAAGTATGTGACCGAAAAGTACGGCGATGAGCGTGTCGCCATGATCGTCACCTACGGCAGTATCAAGACCAAGCAGGCGTTGAAAGACTCCTCGCGCGTGCTGGGACACCCGTTCAGCATGGGTGAAATGCTGACCAAGGCGCTACCCCCGGCCGTCATGGCCAAGGACATCCTGCTCAGTGACATTGAGAACCCGGAGGCCAAGCGCTATGGCGAGGCGCAGGATTTCCGCAACCTGATCAACACCGATCCCGAAGCGGCCAAGGTCTTTGAACTGTCCAAGGGCCTGGAGGGGCTCAAGCGCCAGTGGGGCGTGCACGCGGCAGGCGTGATCATGAGCTCGGATCCCATCATCGATGTCATCCCCATCATGCGCCGCATCCAGGACGGGCAGGTCATCACCCAGTTCGACTACCCCACGAGTGAAGGCCTTGGCCTGATCAAGATGGACTTTTTGGGGTTGCGAAACCTCACCATCATCACGGACGCCCTAGAGAACATCCAGGCGAACAAGGGTTTCGAACTGGACCTTGAGGGGCTGGAGTACGACGACGCCGCCTCCTATGAGCTCATGGCCCGCGGGGATACGCTGGGTGTTTTCCAGCTCGACGGCGGACCCATGCGGTCCCTGCTCAAGCTCATGCGCCCCGACAACTTTGAAGACATCTCCGCCGTCCTGGCCCTGTACCGTCCTGGCCCCATGGGTGCAGATTCGCACACCAACTATGCCCTGCGCAAGAACGGGCTCCAGCCCATCACCCCCATCCACCCCACGCTGGAGGAACCTCTCGCCGAAATTCTGGGCGGCACCTACGGGTTGATCGTGTACCAGGAGCAGGTCATGTCCATCGCGCAGAAGCTGGCCGGCTACTCGCTGGGCCGGGCAGATATTTTGCGCCGTGCCATGGGTAAGAAGAAGAAGTCCGAGCTGGACAAGCAGTATGCGGGCTTCCATCAGGGCATGCTGGACAACGGCTACACCGACGAGGCCGTCAAGACACTGTGGGCCATCCTGCTGCCCTTCTCCGACTACGCCTTCAACAAGGCCCACTCGGCCGCGTACGGCGTCATCAGCTACTGGACGGCGTATCTCAAGGCGCACTACCCGGCCGAATACATGGCCGCACTGCTGACAAGCGTTGGTGACGACAAGGACAAACTGGCCCTGTACCTGAACGAGTGCCGCCACATGGGCATCACTGTGCTGGCCCCCGATGTCAACGAATCGGCGTTGAACTTCACCCCGATTGGCTCCGACATCCGCTTCGGCATGGGTGCCATCCGCAACGTTGGCGCCAACGTTGTCAACGGTCTGGTGGAATCCCGGGTGGAGCGCGGCAACTTTGAGAACTTCTCCGACTTCCTCATGAAGGTCCCGGCCGTGGTGTGCAACAAGCGCACCATCGAGTCCTTGATCAAGGCCGGTGCCTTTGACTCCCTGGGCCATCCCCGGCGCGCCCTGGCCATGATTCACGAAGAAGCCGTCGACTCGGTCATCACCATCAAACGCAACGAGGCCGTGGGACAGTTTGACCTCTTCGCGGGAATGGGCGGCGACGCCGAACCGGAGTCCGCGCTGATCACCGAGATCCCGGACCTGCCCGAGTGGGAGAAGAAAGACAAGCTCGCCTTCGAGCGGGACATGCTGGGCCTGTACGTCTCGGATCACCCGCTGCGTGGTCTGGAAGGTGTGCTGAGCCAGAACGCGGACATTTCCATCACGCAGCTGCTGGCCGACGACGGACCGCAGGACGGCCACATCATCACGATTTCGGGCATGATCACCAACCTGCAGCGTCGCATCGCCAAGAGCAGCGGAAACCCGTACGCCCGCTGCGAGATTGAGGACCTGGGCGGCTCGGTTGAGGTCATGTTCTTTGGCCAGGTATACGGGCCCATCGCCACGATCCTGGCGGAAGACCTCATTGTGGTGGTCAAGGGCAGGCTGCAAAAGCGCGACGACGGCGCCATCACCTTGAATGCCATGGAGTTGACGGTGCCCGATCTCAGTGAAGGCCTGGCCGGGCCGCTGGTGATCTCCATGCCCGAGCACAAGGCCAATGAGGCGGTGCTGTTGGCGCTCAAGTCCATCCTGGGCGATCACCGCGGCAACACCGAGGTCAAAATGCATCTGGCCGGCAGCCGCTCGGTGAAAGTCATGAAGCTGCCGCTGCACCACAGGGTCAATCCCACGCCGTCGCTCTTTGGTGATTTGAAGGTTCTCCTGGGCCCCACCTGTCTGGAAGGCTGACGGTCATCAAACTACGGCTACGGTTAATCCATGAGTGAGATTCTTCCGCAGGACCCGGCAGCCCTGCCGACGCCACCGCCAGTTCCTGCCGAGCTGTCCCGCAGCGAGTTGCGCAGGGGCTACCCCTCACGTGCCAAGCGTGTGTGGAGCCCCATGCCGCAAGCTGCCAATACCAGGACGCACTGGCGCCACGGGCTGGGATTCTCGGCCGCTGTGGGTGCCCTGCTCGGTGCCGCGTGGTGGCTGTTAGCCCCGGGTGGAGCGTTTTATGGTGACGGTGAGGATTACACGGTGTGGTTCCCCAGGGACCTGGTCCTGGCCATACTCATGGTGACCGGCGGCTTGCTCAGCGCCGTGTGGTTGTTGCGCCAGCGCCGGGTAACGGCCCACGGCCCCCTGCCTGCCGCTGCCTTTGTGGCGATGGTGGTGGGCGGTTTCGTGGGGTCGGTGATTGCCTGGCGGATGGGTGTCTTTGCGGGGGACTTGTTCCACACTCCGGCCAACAATTTGCCGCACCCCAGCATGGTGTTTTCGCTCAGGTCCCAAACGGTGCTGATCCTCTGGCCGCTGGCCAGTGTCATCACGGTGTTCATTGCGCAACTGTTCGGCTACGGGATTTACCCGGCCGCTCCCGCCCCGGGACAGGATGCGCCTGCCCAGGATGCGCCCGGACAGGCGCTGCCCAGCAACGCACGGTAGAGCCCGTCAGTTCCCACATCGTGAAAGGATGCGGTTGGCGTGCACCGGCTGCGGGTAAACTGGGCTGTTGTGAGCAACCTTGAATCTTCCGTGGCCCCCCTGACGCTGAACCGCACAGACCTGCGCGGCCGCACCCTGACCTTGGCGGAACTCAAAAAGGCCGTGCCCCGCACTGCCGCGTCCACGGTCACCACTGCCGAGAACGCCGTTGCAGGCATCATTGCCGATGTTCGCCAGCGCGGCCACGCGGCCCTGGCGGAGCTGGCGCAGAAGTTCGACGGCGTCACCCAGGAGCACCCGCGCGTCCCCGCCGCTGCACTGGCCCAGGCGTTGGAATCGCTGGACCCGGCGGTCCGGGCAGCCCTGGAAGAGTCCATCACCCGTGCCAAGGCTTTTGCCCAGGCCCAAAAGCCTGCCAATGTTGACTTTCCCGTGGCCAATGGTGCCGTGGTCTCCTCACACTGGATTCCCGTGCGCCGTGTGGGCCTGTACGTACCCGGTGGCTTGGCGGCCTACCCCTCGTCGGTGATCATGAACGTGGTTCCCGCCCTCGCCGCAGGTGTGGGCTCGGTGGCCCTGGCCTCGCCGCCGCAGAAGGAATTTGGCGGCCTGCCGGACCTGACAGTCCTGGCCGCAGCGGCTCTGCTGGGCATTGAGGAGGTGTACGCCATGGGCGGTGCGCAGGCCATCGCCGCCTTCGCCTATGGCGTGGCGGCCGGAACTACCTCCGCCGGTGACGGCGCAGCCCTTGAACCGGTTGACGTTGTCACGGGCCCCGGCAACATCTTTGTGGCCACGGCCAAGCGCCTGGTCAAGGGCGTTGTGGGGATTGACTCCGAGGCAGGCGCCACCGAGATCGCCGTCCTGGCCGACCACAGCGCCAACCCCGTTTTTGTTGCTGCCGATCTCATCAGCCAGGCCGAGCATGATCCCAACGCAGCCTCCGTGCTGGTGACCACATCAACCGAGCTGGCCCACGCCGTCGAACGTGAATTGGGGCGCCAGGTGGCCCTCACAACCCACCGGGAACGGGTCGAAACAGCGCTTGCGGGCGTTCAGTCCGGCATTGTGCTAGTGGACGACCTCGACCAGGGCGTGGCCGTGTGCAACGCCTACGCCGCAGAGCACCTGGAAGTGGTCACCGAGAACGCCGCCGCCGTGGCCGCCCGGATCACCAATGCCGGAGCCATTTTTGTGGGGGACTACAGCCCCGTGAGCCTGGGCGACTACTGCGCAGGGTCCAACCACGTGCTGCCCACGAGTGGCACGGCAGCCTTCTCCTCGGGCCTGAACGTCACCACGTTCCTGCGCGCCGTCCAGGTCATCAACTACAACAAGGATGCCCTGGCTCAGGTAGCCGAGCACGTCATCACCTTGTCCAAGGCGGAGGGCCTGCCAGCCCACGGTGATGCCGTGGCCGTGCGTTTCCCCTAAATCATTCACCGGAATCTATGGACAGGCGGGACCGGGTGTGGTAATTACACGATTGTAGTTTCACGGCCGTTGGTTCTACACTGGGACTAATCACGACCCGAAGGGATATGCATGTACTGCCCGTTTTGCCGTAATCCAGACTCCCGCGTGGTTGATTCCCGCCTGTCCGACGATGGCTCCTCCATCAGGCGCCGCCGCCAGTGCACCGAATGCGGGCGCAGGTTCAGCACCATGGAAACGGCCAGCCTTTCCGTGACGAAGCGTTCCGGGGTGGCCGAGCCCTTCAGTCGGAGCAAGATCATCAGCGGCGTGCGCAAGGCGTGCCAGGGCAGGCCGGTCACCGACGACGACCTCGCCAAGCTCGCCCAGGAAGTTGAAGAGTCCATCCGGGCCAGCGGTGCGGCCGAAATCGACGCCAATGATGTGGGGCTGGCCATCCTGGCACCTCTGCAGCGGCTGGACCTGGTGGCTTATCTGCGGTTTGCCAGCGTCTATCAGGCTTTTGAGTCCCTTGAGGACTTTGAGAGCGCCATTGCCACGCTGCGATGCGAATCCGAGGCGGCGGCCCACGGTGCCTCCAACGATCCCAGCCCGGCTCCCAACTAGCTAGCGCCCGCCCGCAACAGGCAGGATTGCTCCTGTGACGTAGGAAGCATCATCACCCAGAAGCCACAGCACAGCTGCGGCAACTTCCTCGGGTTCACCGCCGCGTCCCAGCGGTATGAGGTGGTTCAGGCTTGCCACGCGGTCGGGCATTCCGGCAGCGGCGTGCAGGCCCGTGTTGGTGCTGCCGGGGGACACCGCGTTGACGCGTATGCCGTGGGCTGCCGCTTCGCTGGCAAAACCCACAGTCAAAACGTCCACAGCACCCTTGGATGCGGCATAGTGCACCCAGGTTCCGGGCGAGCCGGCCTTGACGGCTGTGGATGAGATGTTCACAATGGATCCGCCGTGACCTGTTGCGCTGGTGGACATCCGTCGCTGGGCCTCCTGGCACATGAACATGACGCCGGCAACATTCACGGCCAGCACATCCTGGATGGTCTGGGCTGGGACATCCACTAGCGGACCGATCAGGTTGCCTGTGATGCCCGCATTGTTGACCACTGCGCGCACATCTCCCAACGCCGCTGCCGCATCGAAGAGCCGGTGCACATCGTGCGGATCGCTGACATCTGCCTGAACGGCAATGCCCACACCATCGAGCGCATGGATGCGCCGGAGCACATCGGTGGCCCCGGCCGCATCTACCGAGTAGTTGACCACCACTGCGTACCCGGCCGCATCTACCGAGTAGTTGACCACCACTGCGTACCCGGCCACGGCGGCCTGAACCGCCACGGCAGCGCCAATGCCGCGGCTGGCGCCGGTGACAATGGCAACCCCGTGGTGGTTCATGGCTACTTGGTCAGCTTGAAGTGCACTGCCGCCTGCAGCGCGCCGCCCACAATGCCTGCATTGTTGGCCAGCTCGGCCGGGATGATCTTGGTGTTGATGTTCAGCTGCGGCAGGTAGTCCTCGCTGCGCTTGGAGATGCCGCCGCCAATGATGAACAGTTCCGGGGAGAACAGGAACTCCACATGGGAGAAGTAGCGCTGGAGTCGCACGGAGTACTCATCCCAGCTCAGCTCATCACGCTCGCGCGCACTGGCCGATGCCTTGGTCTCGGCAACAAAGCTGTCCAGTTCCAGGTGGCCCAGTTCAACATTGGGGATGAGTTTGCCGTCATAGATGAACGCCGAACCGATGCCCGTGCCCAGGGTGATGACCAAGACAGTTCCCTTGACGTCCTTGCCGGCACCGTAGCGGGCCTCGGCGAGTCCGGCGGCGTCGGCGTCGTTCATGACCTGGACGTCGCGGCCCAGCTCTTGCGTGAAGATGGCGTCCACATCGGCGTCGATCCAGGACTTGTCAACATTGGCTGCCGAGCGGGCCACGCCGTGGGAAATGATGGCCGGGAAGGTGATGCCCACGGGTGCGTCCTCGGTGGGGGCGTGGGGACGGGTCATCAACTCCTCAACAATGGCCTTGACTACCTTGGCCACTTCCTGCGGTGTGGACGGGCTGGGCGTGGGGATCCTGAACCGGTCTCCCACCACTTCGCCGCTGTGCAGGTCAACAATGCCGCCCTTGATGCCCGTGCCGCCAATGTCGATGCCAATAACAGTGGCGCTGGTTGAGTGCTTCTTAGACATGCATGCTCCAAAAAAGTAGAAAGTGACAAGGTTGGATCGGGCTGCGTGTGCTGGCGGCTGTTGCCTAGGCAGGCAGCGGCCGGCCATACGGGTGCGGCTTTTACGGCAGGGTGAGGACTTCGGCCCCGGTGGCGGTGACCACCATGGTGTGCTCAAACTGGGCTGTCCGCTTGCGGTCACGGGTGACGACCGTCCAGTCGTCGGCCCACATGTCCCATTCAATGGTGCCAAGAGTAAGCATGGGTTCGATAGTAAACACCATTCCCTCCTCAAGCACAGTGTTGTAGGCAGGAGCTGCGTCATAGTGCGGAATAATTAAGCCGGTGTGGAAGGCTTCGCCCACTCCGTGGCCGGTGAAGTCGCGCACCACGCCGTAGCCAAAACGCTTGGCGTAAGACTCAATGGCGCGGCCAATAATGTTGATTTCACGCCCGGGGGCAACGGCCTTGATGGCCCTGTTCAAGGACTCCTGGGTGCGTTCCACCAGCAGGCGAGACTCCTCATCGACGTCGCCCACCAGGAAGGTCCAGTTGGTGTCCCCGTGGACGCCATTCTTGAACGCCGTGATGTCAATGTTGATGATGTCGCCGTCTTCAACCACGGTGGTGTCCGGGATGCCATGGCAGATCACTTCATTGATGGATGAGCACAGCGATTTGGGGAAACCGCGGTAGCCCAGGGTGGAGGGGTACGCCTGGTGATCTAGCAGGAACTCGTGCCCAATACGGTCCAGGGCGTCTGTGGTGACGCCGGGGACAATGTGCTTTCCCACCTCAACAATGGCCTGGGCCGCAATCTTGGCGGAGATGCGGATCTTCTCCAGCGTTTCGGCGTCCTTGACCTCGGAGCCCTTGAACGGGGCAGGGCCGGCCTTGCCCACGTATTCGGGCCGCGGGATGGTGTGCGGGACGGGGAGCTGCGGGCTGATGGTGCCCGGGACAAGCTTGCCCAGGGGAGCCGTGAGTGCTGTGGAAGACATGAAACCATTCTATAAGTGATTGTGCACCGCCCGTGTTGGCGGGTGCTTGCGGGGCCGTTTTCGGCCTAAGATGAGCGCTAGGCGCCGAACCCAGCGGCGCACCAAGGCTCAGGAGAACACCGTGGCGCAGTATTGGTACAACGTGGAGACCCACCAGGTGGAGAAGGACGCCCAATCCGGCTGGCGTTCACTCATCGGCCCCTACGAAACCCGGGAAGAGGCCGAGGCGGCGTTGGCCAAGGTGCGTGAACGCAACGAGATAGCCGATGCCCTGGACGAGGACGACGACGAGTAGCCCCACCTTATTCTTCCCCCACCCCAACTATGACGCACTTGTTGCATTGGGAAGCGCTTTCCTGCGCTGATTTGATGCAACAAGTGCGTCATAGTTGGGGTGGGTGCTAGAAGGTGTGTTCAGGGCCGGGGAACACGCCGGTCCGGACTTCCTGGGCGTATTCCTTGGCGGCGTCGGAGAGGATGGTGCGCATTTGTGCGTACTGTTTCACGAACTTTGCCATCTTGCCGGTGCGCAGGCCCGCCATGTCCTGCCACACCAAAACCTGACCCGTGGTGCTGTTGCCGGCACCAATGCCAACCGTGGGTGCGGCGATTGCGGCGTCCACGGCAATGGCCGTTGCGGCTGGCACCATTTCCATCAGCACAGCGAACGCGCCAGCGTCGGTGAGGGCAACGGCGTCGTCAATCATGGCCTGGGCGGCTTCTCCCTTGCCCTGGACCCGGTAGCCGCCGAGCATGTGTTCGCTTTGCGGGGTGAAGCCGATGTGAGCCATGACGGGGATGCCGGCCTGGGTCAGGGCCCGCACGGTGGGGGCGTAATAGGCGCCGCCCTCCATCTTGACGGCATGCACCAGCCCCTCCTTCATGAGGCGCACCGAGGAGGCGATGGCTTGTTCGGCAGATTGCTCGTAACTGCCAAAGGGCAGGTCCGCCACCACCAGGGCACGCTTGGAGCCAGCCGTCACCGCACGGGAGAAGATGATCATCTCATCAAGAGTGATGGGCAGTGAGGTCTCGTTGCCCAAGACGTTGTTGGAGGCTGAATCCCCAACGAGCAGCACCTCGATCCCGGCCTCGTCAAAAATCTGGGCCGTGTACTGGTCATAGGCCGTCAACATGGCAAACTTCTGCCCTGCCAGCTTGGCCGCCTGCAGGTGATGGGTGCGCACTTTGGCTGTTGTCGCAGGGATTCCCGCGGCCGGGGGCGCGCTTGCGTCCTTGGTGCCGGAGCCATAAGGAGCCGCCAGCTCGGCGGACACGGACGAATCAGGGGTACTTGTGGGTGCCATGGCAACCAGCTTATTACGAGTCGGGGCGCGAATTGAGCAAACGGGGGCGCAGTCCTTAGTAGAGTATGCACTGCGGGCAACATACGTGCCCGCTAACCCGTTCGCTGCGGGCCGGATGCCCGGTGTGCTGCTGTGCGAGAGTTCTAGAGGGAAGAGGCACATACGTGGACCGTCAGCAAGAATTTGTGTTGCGCACCATCGAAGAGCGCGACGTGCGGTTTGTGCGCCTGTGGTTTACCGACGTTGTGGGCAGCCTGAAATCGGTGGCCCTGGCCCCCGCCGAAGTGGAGGGCGCCTTCGAGGAGGGCCTTGGCTTTGACGGCTCAGCCATTGAAGGCCTGGCCCGCGTCTTTGAATCTGACATGCTGGCCCAGCCCGATCCATCCACCTTCCAGATCCTGCCCTGGCGCGGTGCCACCGAGCAGACCTCGCGCATGTTTTGCGATGTCCTGACGCCCGACGGCGAACCCTCCGCAGCTGACCCGCGCAACGTGCTCAAGCGGACCCTGGCGAAGGCCGCGGACATGGGCTTCACCTGCTACACCCACCCGGAGATTGAGTTTTACCTGCTCAAGTCCGACAAGCCCGGTCCCGACGGCGTCCCCGTCCCCGTGGACCAGGCCGGCTACTTTGATCACGTTCCCGGCGGTGTGGCCCAGGACTTCCGCCGCACGGCTGTGACGATGTTGGAGGATGTGGGCATTTCCGTGGAGTTCAGCCACCACGAAGGCGGGCCCGGGCAAAACGAGATTGACCTGCGCTACGCCGATGCCCTCCAAACGGCCGACAACATCATGACCTTCCGCACAGTCATCCGCGAGGTGGCTATCCAGCAGGGTACCTACGCCACCTTCATGCCTAAGCCGTTCTCCGATCACCCGGGCTCCGGCATGCACACGCATTTTTCGCTGTTTGAGGGCGACAGTAACGCCTTCCACGAGCCCGGTGCGGAATACCAGCTTTCCAAGACGGCGCGGCAGTTCATGGCCGGGATTCTCAAACACGCCCCCGAATTCACGGCTGTTACCAACCAGTTCGTCAACTCTTACAAGCGCCTCTGGGGCGGGGGAGAAGCACCCAGCTACGTCTCCTGGGGCCACAACAACCGTTCGGCTCTGATGCGCGTTCCGCTGTACAAGCCGGGCAAGGGCCAGGCCGCGCGCCTGGAATACCGTGGCATTGACTCCGCGGCCAACCCCTACCTGGCGTATGCTGTGCTGCTCGGTGCCGGCCTGAAGGGCATTGAGGAAGGCTACGAACTGCCGCCGGCCGCCGTGGAGGACGTCAGCCTGCTCACGAACGCCGAACGCCGGCTCATGGGGCACGATCCCTTGCCCTCCAGCCTGCACGACGCCGTGCGCCAGATGGAGGAGTCCGAGCTCATGCCCGAGATCCTGGGCGAGCAGGTGTTTGAAAACTTCCTGCGCAACAAGCGCGACGAATGGCAGGAGTACAGGCTTCAGGTCACCCCGTACGAGATCAACCGCTACCTGGGGATTCTCTAAGACCTGCCATGGGCTCGCTCACCCGCACCCTGATCTCCCGCGGCTTCTCCGACCTGGAAAAATGTGAAAGGTTCCTGGGCTTTGCCGAACTGGCTGACCTGGATCAGACGCAACTACTTGACGCACTCTCCGTGGCCGACAACCCCGACCTGGCGCTGCAATCGTTGGTGCGCCTGCTCAGCGCTGTCCCCGAAAGCTACAACAAGCTGAAGGTCCTGGACGCGGCTTCCGGCACGTGGGTCTCCAATGAGCCGCTATTCAGGCTCCTGGGCGCATCGGAGGCGTTGGCGGACTTCCTGATGCGCCATCCAGAACACCTTGATGTGCTGGATGCGCCGGCGTCACCGGAGCCCGTGGCGGTGCCGGCGCAGCGTTTCAGGGCGTCGCTGCTGCGTGCCGTGGGTGCCGATCCGGCGTCGGACATGCCAACAGCTGCCGTGGCAGGCACTGAGGCACGGATAGCCCTGCGGACCGCATACCGCCGGCATTTGTGCGAACTGGCCCTGCGGGACCTGGCCGCCGCGTCACCGCAGTCAGTCATGCCGCTGGTTGGCGCCGAACTCGCGGACCTTGCCGCGGCTGCGCTGGATGCCGCACTGGCCGTTGCCAGGAACGAGGTAGGCGCCGCCCTGGGGGAGGAGCTGGTGGCCCGGGTGCGCCTGGCCATTGTGGGTATGGGCAAGTGCGGGGCGCGGGAACTGAACTACATTTCCGACGTCGACGTCATGTACGTCATCGGCGTCACCAACCCGCCCGGGCTGGCTGACACCGGGCTGGCTGACACCGCGGATGAGGCCCAGGCCGTCCTGGTGGGCAATGCGCTGGCGGGTGCTGTGTCAAAGATCATCTACGCCCCCGAACGAGAGCCCGGTTTGTGGGAAGTTGATGCGAATCTGCGGCCCGAAGGTAAGGACGGCCCCTTGGTGCGCACCCTGGATTCCTTCCTGGCGTACTACCAGCGTTGGGCGCAGAGTTGGGAGTTCCAGGCGCTACTCAAGTCCCGGGCCATTGCCGGTGATGCGGCCCTGGGGCAGGAGTTTGAAGAGGCGGTTTCGCCCCTGATCTGGGCGTCCTCCGAACGTGAGGGTTTTGTTGAGTCGGTGCAGTCCATGCGCCGCCGTGTCACGGCCAACATTCGTGACGCCGATGCGAGCCGGCAGATTAAGCTGGGCAGGGGCGGCCTGCGTGATGTTGAGTTCACTGTTCAGTTGCTGCAGCTGGTCCACGGCAAAACTGATCCGCGCATCCGCGTCCCCGCCACCACTGCCGCCATTGAGGCGCTGACCCACGCAGGCTACATTGGCCGCACAGACGCCGCGAAACTCCTGGACCACTACACGTACCTGCGGGTGCTGGAGCACCGGATCCAGCTGGTGCAAATGCGCCGCACCCACCTGATGCCCACGGCGCAGGACCAGTTGCGTGCCCTGGCCCGTGCCGTGGCGGGTCCGCTGAGCCTCAAGAGGCCCAGTGCCGACTCCCTGTTGGAGGAATGGGCCAAGGTGAAGCGTTCCGTGAGCTCCCTGCACGAGCGGATTTTCTACCACCCCATTTTGGCCTCTGCAGCGCACCTGAGCATCGAGGACGCGGCACTGACCAGCGACGCAGCGAAGGCCAGGCTTGCCGCGCTGGGCTACCGTGACGCAGCCGGGGCCGCGCGGCACATTGCGGCATTGACGGCCGGAGTCAGCCGCCGGGCCGCCTTGCAGCGCCAGCTGTTGCCTGTCCTGTTGGGCTGGTTGGCCGACGGCGTGGATCCCGACGCCGGACTGCTCGCGTTCCGCCGTGTGAGTGACACGCTGGGAACGTCACACTGGTACCTGGGCATGTTGCGCGACCACCAGGCCGCGGCCGAACGCCTGTGCCACTTGCTATCCAGTTCGCGGCTGGTGTCCGATCTGCTGGAAGTCTCCCCGGAGGCAACGGCATGGCTGGGTAATGACAAAGAACTAGTTCCCTTGAGTTTTGAAGCGCAATGGGGCGAAATCAAAGCGAAAATGTCTCGGCATGCCGAAGCGACAGGTGCCATCCGACTTATTCGTCTTCTTCGGCAACGCGAGATCTTGCGGGTGGCCATTGCTGATTGCTGTGGTCTATTGAATCATGACCAGGTGGCGAGGGCGCTCAGCGATGCTGACAGGGCAGCTGTCCTGGGTGCCCTTATGGTGGCCGAGAATGCTGTCTACGCCGGGTCGGCCCCCCTCACGCACGTATTGGTGGTCGCCATGGGGCGTCAGGGCGGCCAAGAGATTGGTTATGGTTCTGACGCCGATGTTCTTTTTGTTCACCGTGCTGTCGAGGGCCTGGATGCTGCGCAGGCGGGGGAAGCGGACGGGCAGGCGAAAGCCATCGTCCAAAAACTCACTGCGCTGCTGACAGCTCCCGTGCGTCCTGCCATCCAGGCCGAACGGGTGCTCAAAGTTGACGCTGATCTGCGCCCTGAAGGCCGTAGTGGCCCACTCGTTCGATCGTTGGAGGCCTACCAGGAGTACTACACCCGCTGGTCCTCAGCCTGGGAGGCTCAAGCGTTGTTGCGTGCCAGACCCATGGCAGGTTCGGATGAACTGGCACGGGATTTTGTGGCCATGGCTGACCCGGTCCGCTATCCGCGGGAAGTGTCTGAGTCAGACATACGCGAGATCAAACGCATTAAGGCGCGGATGGAATCGGAAAGGCTGCCGCGCGGCGCCGACCCGGCCAGGCACGTGAAGCTAGGGCGCGGGGGCCTAAGCGATGTCGAATGGCTCGTGCAATTGTGGCAATTGCAGCATGCCCATGAACATCCTGCTTTGCGTACAACACAGACTTTGCCTGCGCTACACGCTGCCAACGCCATGGGTTTGCTCGATGCCGATGACGCGGCCCTGTTGGAGACTGCGTGGCGGTTGGCAGGACGGATCCGCAATGCCAACGTGATGTGGACAGGCAATACCTCAGACCTTTTGCCGCTGGCGCGGCGTGATTTGGAGGCGGTGGCCCGCTGGTGCGGTTATGAACCGGGCCATGCTGCGGCGTTCGAGGAAGAGTACCTTGGCCTGACACGGCGTGCCCGCGCTGTTTTTGAGCGCCTCTTTTACGGCTAGACCCGGCTCTAGTGTACCGGCGCCGAGTTCGCGGAGGCCGGAAGCGCCAGCGCCGCGCCCGTCCCCACTTTTCGCGCCCCGTGGGGCCCAACGGGTGCGAAAAGCGGGGACGGGCGCGGCCGCACGAGAAACTCTTGGGTTCCGTTCGCTGTGCTGCGCTAGGACTTCACCAGTCCGCGGGCGTGAGCCAGCATGGTGACAACGGCGGCACCCTTCAGCAATTCGCCGTCGTGCACAAACCCCTCCTCGCGTCCCGTGAGATCGGCAATGAGCCGACCCTTCCACAACGCCAGAAGCTCGGCGTGTTCGGGCAGCGGTGCCAGGTTGTGCAGCTCCCCGGGATCGGCATCCAAGTCGAAGAGCTCCTCCGTGCCCCAGCCGGAGGCCCACAAGTACTTGATGTGGCCGTCGGTGACCCACTGCAGCGACTGGCCAAAGTACACGTGCTCGCCGTGTAGCCATTCACGCCAGGGTTCGGGAACGGGCGCGCCGGCGGGGGAGTTGCGCACAAAGCGTGCCAGCGACTTCCCGTCACAGGATTCCGGCACCGGGACGCCGGCCAATTCCAGCAATGTGGGCATGATGTCACGCAGTTCCACCACCTCATCCACCACCCCTCCACGCTGCGCGGCAGGGTCGTTGGGTGCTGGGGTCACAATGAAAGGCACCCGCGCCGAGCCCTCATAGCCAACTCCCTTGCGGTAGAAGTCGTGGTCGCCCAGCATTTCACCGTGATCGGAGGTGAAGGCGATGATGGTGTCATCGGCCAGGGCAAACTCGTTCAGCGCTTCAAAGAGCCGCATCAATTGCATGTCGATCTGGGTCATGAGCCCGTAGTAGCCGGCCCTGGCCCGGTGTGTGACGGCCTCGGAGAGGGTGCCGAAGGCCAATTGGTGGTTCCCGTCCGTGCGCACCGATTCGTAATGGTGCTCCCAATCGCCCAGCCGCCGCTTGAAGGTCGGCAGATCCAGGTACATGTCCATGGCCCACGCCGGCGGATCGTACGGCGGGTGCGGGCGGTGGAAGGACAGGTAGAGGAAGAACGGAACCGTGGGGTCGCGCCGGTACAGCCATTCCACGGCTTGGGAGCCCGTCCAGGAGGTGGGGTGCAGGCGTTCGGCCTTGTCCCAAGGCCTGGCCACGGTGGAATTGCAGCCGGCCCCGTGGTCAAAGTACTCCTCGTCGGCGCTCACCCCGGGCTGGCGGCGCAGCCACGGGACGTAGTCGTCAAAGAACTTGAAGTCCCGGCGGTGTTCCTTGCGGGCAAAGTGCAGGAAGCCATCGTGCAGGATCACATCGTCAAAACCTACCCGGTTGCGCTCCGGGTAGACATGCAGCTTGCCAATGGCCTGAGGCTGGTAGCCGGCCCGCCCGAACTCGCCGGCCAGCGTGACGGGATGAACGTCGTCGAACTTCACGCCTTCCTGATAGCCCACCCGGCCGTGACGTTCCTGGGACTGGCCGGTGAACAGGGCCACCCGGGCCGGTACGCAGGTGGGTGTGGCGGAATAAGCGTGCCGGAACCGGGCCCCCTTGGCTGCCAACTCATCCAGGTGCGGCGTTTGGACGTGGGGATGGCCCTCGGCGCCCAGGCAGTCGCCCCGCCACTCGTCGACGCAGATCAGTATCACATTGGGCTTGTTCATGGGCTTCTTTCGCTTGGCGGCAGCGGCTGCGCGGGGGAGGTGTAACTCAAACCACACCCAGAATACTCGAGAAGTTCGTCTTGATTACTGGACGGAGCTGGTACAAAGGTGGGTGTAAATGGTAGGAACAGTGGCCTTCGTCTCGCATGATTTCGCTAAAGGCTGTAACGTCGAGGGGTACTTGATTCGGCCCAGGAGGGGCGAAGAACCGTTGTAAGGGAAAATTAATGCGAAAGCTACCACCCATACGGCGGCGTAGAGGCGGCTCATTTGCCGCTCTCGCCGCCTTTTTTACTGTTGTCATCATGTTCTTCGGCATGGGTGGCGCGTCGGCGCTGAGCATGCCGGCTCCGGCAACCGCCGTCTCCGCCGGCGTCCAGTCCGCTGACGTCAACGGTAAGACGTTCGCAATTGCCACCGACACCACGTTTGCGCCGTTTGAGTTCCGTGATGGCAATGGCGAGCTGGTGGGTATTGACATGGATCTGCTCCGTGCCATTGCCAAGGATCAGGGCTTTGAGGTGGACATCAAGTCCCTCGGCTTTGATGCGGCATTGCAGGCGCTGCAGTCCAACCAGGTGGCCGGTGTCATTGCCGGCATGTCCATCACCGACGAGCGCAAGAAGATCTTTGACTTCTCCGCCCCGTACTTTGACTCCGGCGTGCAGATGGCTGTTGCCAAGAACGACCAGGACATCAAGTCCTACGAGGGCCTGGCCGGCAAGACCGTCACCGCCAAGCGCGGCAGTGAAGGCGAAACCTTCGCCAACTCCATCAAGGACCAGTACGGCTTTAAGGTCAAGGCCCTTGCCGACTCCGCCACGATGTACGACGACGTCAAGGCCGGCAATTCTGTGGCCGTCTTCGACGACTACCCGGTGCTCGCCTACGGTGTCAGCCAGAACAACGGCCTAAAAATTGTTACCGAGAAGGAACAGGGCAGCTCCTACGGCTTTGCCGTGAACAAGGGCGCCAACGCGGACCTCCTGTCCGCCTTTGATGCCGGCCTGGCCAACCTGAAAGCCAACGGCGAATACGAGCAGATCCTGGACAAGTACCTTGCCAAGGCCGAGTCCACGGAGCAGGGCGGCTTCTTCGAATTGGTCAAGGACAGCTTCCCGGCCCTCATGAAGGGCCTCTGGCTGACCATTGTTGCCACGGTCCTTTCGCTGGCCATCGCCTTGGTCCTAGGTATCCTCTTTGGCTTCTGCAAGGTCTCCGAAAGTAAGATTCTGCGCGGCATTGCCACCACGTACGTTGCCATTTTCCGCGGCACACCGCTGCTGGTCCAGGCCTTCTTCTTCTACTTCGGCCTGCCGCAGATGACGGGGCAACCCATCGACGTTCTCACAGCGGGTGTGCTCACCTTGAGCCTCAACGCCGGTGCCTACATGACCGAAATTGTTCGTGGTGGCATCCAGTCAGTGGATCCCGGCCAGCTGGAAGCCAGCCGCAGCCTGGGTCTGGGGTACGTCACTTCCATGCGCCGGGTGGTGGTGCCGCAGGCGATCAAGATCATGACGCCGTCGTTCATCAACCAGTTCGTCATCACCTTGAAGGACACCTCCTTGCTGGCTGTCATTGGCTTCGCGGAGCTGACCTACCAGGGCCAGCAGATCTACGCATCCAACTTCCGCACGGGTGAAACCCTGCTGATCGTGGCAGCCCTGTACTTCATTGTGATCACCGCCTTGACCCAGCTTTCCAACGTCCTGGACAGGAAGTTCAACAAATGAGCGCAACCGCAACTGACAAGTCCGCAAAGATCAGTGTCCGCGGCCTGAAGAAGTCATTTGGCTCCAACGAGGTTCTCAAGGGCCTGGACGTTGACATTGCCGAGGGTGAGGTGGTGTGCGTCATTGGTCCCTCGGGCTCGGGCAAGTCAACGTTCCTGCGCTGCCTGAACAAGTTGGAGGACATCACCGCCGGCACCGTCACTGTCAATGGTTTTGACCTGACGGACGCCAAGGTTGACCTGAATACCGTCCGCCAGAACATTGGCATGGTGTTCCAGCACTTCAACCTGTTCCCGCACATGAGCGTCATCCAGAACATCATGCTGGCCCCGGTGGAGTTGAAGAAGCTTGACAAGTCCGGTGCCCGTGACAAGGCCATGGAACTGTTGCGCCGCGTGGGACTGGCCGAGAAGGCTGACGCCCGTCCGGCGTCGCTCTCGGGTGGCCAGAAGCAGCGTGTGGCGATTGCCCGTGCGCTGGCCATGAACCCCGGCATCATGCTCTTCGATGAGGCCACCAGCGCCCTTGACCCCGAAATGGTGGGTGAGGTGCTGCAGGTGATCCGCGACCTCGCCGCCGAGGGCATGACCATGGTGGTGGTGACGCACGAGATGGGCTTTGCCCGCGAAGTAGCCGACCGTGTCATCTTCATGGATGCAGGATACATTTGCGAGGAAGGCACCCCCGAGGCCATCTTCAGCAATGCCCAGCAGCCGCGGTTGCAGGAATTCCTCGCGAAAGTCCTCTAACACGCTGTGAGGGGTGGCCGGCCTTGGTGCCGGCCGCCCCTTCTGTTTTAAGTTTTCAAGGGTCGACGCCGGCCCAACAGTTAAGGAGCGCACGCCGTGGATCTGCAGAGCATCCTTGAAGATATTGTGACCCATGTTGCGCCGCTGTGCCGACAGGGCGAAGTTGCCTCCTACATTCCCAGTCTTGGTGTTGTATCGCCGGATAATTTCGGCATCTGCGTGGCCACGGCCGACGGAGCCATCTACGGGGCGGGGGATTGGCGCAAGCCGTTCTCGATCCAAAGTATTTCCAAGGTGTTCTCGCTGGCCCTGGTGATGTCGTACGACTACGATTCGATCTGGAAGCGGGTGTTCCGTGAACCCTCCGGAACCCCGTTCAACTCCATGATCCAGTTGGAGGCCGACCGGGGCATTCCACGAAATCCCTTCATCAATGCCGGCGCCCTGGTGGTCACGGACCGGCTGCTGACGTTGACGGGCGATGCTGCCGGAGCTGTGCGCGGACTCATGCGGCAGGAGGCTGGGAACCCGGCCATTGATGTGGACTCCGTGGTGGCAGCCTCAGAGGCCGACCATGGGCACCGCAATGCGGCCATGGCGCATCTGCTGGCAAGTTACGGGAACCTGGAGAATCCCGTTGACGACGTCCTGGCGAACTACTTTGCCCAGTGCGCCCTGGAGCTTTCCTGTGAGGACCTGGCCAAGGCCTCGCTATTCCTGGCCCGTGACGGCGTGTCCGCAGGCGGGAGCCCGTTCCTGCAGCCGAGCCAGAGCAAGCGGGTCAACGCCGTCATGCTGACGTGCGGTACTTACGACGCCGCGGGAGAGTTCGCCTACCGTGTGGGGCTGCCCGGCAAGAGCGGTGTGGGTGGCGGCATCGTGGCAGTGGTGCCCGGCCGCTGCGTCGTCACCGTGTGGGGTCCCTCGCTGGGTCCCAATGGCAACTCGGTGGCGGGCATGGCGGCCCTGGATGAGTTCACGGCCAAGACTGGCTGGTCCATCTTCTAGGGGCCGACCTTACCGGCCCCGACATCTCGCTGGTGTGGCCTAGCCTCTCGCCAGCCGCGCCCATGCCAATTCGGCCAGGGCCGCGGCCTGGTCGGCGAGTACGTCGTCGTTGAAAAGCACCTGGGGTGAGTGGTTGTAGGCGGGATTGTCAAGACCCGCAGGCGAAGCCGCCAGGAACAAGAAGGCCCCTGGAACTTTCTCCAGGACCAGGGCGAAGTCCTCCGATCCGGGCACAGGGTCCGCCAGCAGGTGGACCCGGCTGGAGCCAAAGGCCGCCGAGAGTACGTCGTGAGCGGCGGCGGCCTCGGTTGCATCATTCACAGTAACCGGGGCAATCGTTTCCAATTCCACCACCGCTGTGCAGCCATGGGCTGCGGCCAGGCCGTTGGACAGGGCGGTGATCTCGGCGCGGAGGCGCTCCACGGCGTCGGGAGTGAAAGTGCGCACGGTGCAGCCCAGTGACGCGCTGGACGGGATGACGTTGGGGGCGTCGCTGCCGCGCAGCTGGGTGGGTGTGATGACCAAGGGTTCAAACGGTGAAAATCTGCTGATGACAAGTGACTGCAGTTCCCCCACCAGGGCACCGATCACGGGCACGGGATTGCGGGCAAACATGGGCATGGAACCGTGGCCGCCGTGGCCCTCAATGGTTACGGTCAAATTGTGGGATCCGGCCATGGTGGGTCCGGGCTTGAGACTGAAAACTCCTGGCTCACCGGGTGTCACATGGATACCATAGGCTGCATCGACGGTGCGGCCGGCGGCCCCCAAAACGCCTTCGGCGATCATGGCAGCAGCTCCGGTGCACGTTTCCTCGCCCGGTTGGAACATGAAAACAACAGTTCCTGGGAGTTGGCTCCGCCGGGCGGCGAGCAGTTTTGCGGCACCCACCAGGGCTGCGGTGTGAAGGTCGTGGCCGCAGGCGTGCATGGTGCCGGTCTTTGCTGCGTAGCCAAGGTTGGTCTCTTCCGTGACGGGCAATCCGTCCATGTCCCCCCGCAACAGGACAACAGGCCCGTCGTGGGGGCCGCGCAGCACCGCCGTGATGGAACTCGATGTTGTGCCAAGAGTGATGTCGAGATCCGTGCCCGCGAGTGCGGCCAGGACGCGTGCCTGGGTGCGGGGCAATTCAAGCCCCAGTTCGGGCTCTCGGTGCAGCTCGCGGCGCAAATTGCGCAGCTCCACCTGCAGTAGTTTGGCGTCCTCAACAAATGACATGGGCATCCCTTCCGGCGTTGGAGCCCGCCAGGACCTTCTATCCTGGCCTGCCTTCGGAGTCTATCGTGAGGCGTTACTTGAACGCTCGGCCATGACGGGGTATGAGACAATCGCCTCGGTCAACTTTTATTGATGCACCGGCCAGTCGTCAACTAAAGTTGACCGCAGGAGGTGGTGGCTGTGAAGACACTAGTGGGAGACATGGATGGCTTGGGTCCCGCCGAGGCGCTGTACGCTGTTGCAGCATCCCGCAAGGAGCTGGCGCGCACGGAGTCGGAGATGGTTGCCCGGGCCCGCGCCGTCGGGCTGTCGTGGGAGGCCATAGCCCTGTGCCTGGGCGTGAGCAAGCAGGCTGTGCACAAGAAGTACGGCAAGCGCTAGTCCCCACGCCCTCCCCAAGCTCGCCCACCGTGCCGCCGCCGTGCCCTTAAACAGCGACGGCGTGCCAAACTGGCGAGGGCGCATGAAATTTCATACGTCCTGGCCAGTTTGGCACGCCGTCACATGGAGCCGGCCTCAGGCCGGCGGTGTCTAGCTAGCAGCCGTAGTAGAGCTCGAAGTCCCCAAGGGTAATTGGGTGGCTGAGAACTGGTGTTTGCCCCTTGTTCTAGGGTTTTTGCGGTTCAAATTCATTGGCGGAGAACGGGTTGCCGAGAACCACGTGCTGCTAACAAGCCACATATCTCGCTGGTGGCGTTCATGTTGTTTCATGGGTAGAACCGTGCGGCACGGGTTATCCGATCGATGGCTGCGGTTGGTGCGTGATTGTCAAAAAATACGCCATAAGCCATGGCGAAGTTCATGACTCGATGAAAAACTGAGCCATGAACTCGACGTCAAACAAAACCATATTCCACTATGGAATACCTAGGGAAACCTTGACGGCCCTGGGAAGTATGCTGGTGGCGGCCGCGGTGCTGGAAGACCAGATGCATCATGTTGCCCGTTCTCTATGTGTAAAGAATCCTGAAAAGATGCAACCAAAAGGAATTAGGCAGGCCATCAAGGAATCCATAGTGGCCCACAACGGGATGCCGGCATGGACGACTATTACTGAGGACGGTATTGGAGGTTGGTTAGATTCCGCGTTGAATGTGCTGGACGAACGCCATCGATTCGTTCACGCTTCCACGGCATTCTTGGTCGGAAACCCTGTGCCCATCGCTAGGCATATGAAAACGGGACTCAAGAAGCCCTTGACTGCCGATAGCGTCAACGCAGTCACGAAGAAGATTCAGTCGCTCATTGAGGCCGGAATGCAAATTGACTACGGTCTTATGGTGGAGCTCCGGACAGGCGCCTATCTGGACTATTACCCGCAAGAGGATGGCGAGTGCTTGGCGATAGTGGTACGCACAGACGGTCGTTGGCCTGTGCGGCCCACTGGTGAGGAAATCGCCGCCTTCTGGGACGCCAATGATGACCGCATTAGGTCTGGCACTGACTACCCGAGGAACTCACCGAGATTTCTAGACTGAGTCCCTGCTGCGTCCCTTGACAGGCTACCGCGCCGAGTTCGAACTCATGGGGTAGGCATGTCTGGGGCGTCTGTCGGCTACATGTGAACCCATTGCGGCACTTGCTATTGGCAAGAAAACCCGGTTGAAGGAATGACCGGCATTATGACGCCAGTGACTATTACGTCGATCGAAAAGCTAGTGCGTAGCGCTAACGGAGAGGGTCGTATGTGAAGGAAGTGGACCGGCCAGATGGGGTGGCTCGTTTTCCGGAACCAGCTGCCTGTGCCACATGGAAATAGTAAGGAGTACACAGAATCGAACATTCGTGCTGGTTGCGATCCTCTCCGGCTTGGTGATTGGACTCGGAGCAATATGCGCCCAAATTGTGGATCGAATACCAAATGCTCGATGTCATCTGGGCGGCTGGAGCCGCAATTGTAGTTGCTGTGTTGATGAAGAAACGCCGTGGACAAAGTTGATTGTTAGCTTAAAGGAGAATGTGACGCCGCAGATGCGTTACTGAAGTCGGCGAACAAGGCTTCGAAGGATGCTAACAAAGTTGGCGCTCAGAGATGGCGTGTCGGCTTTGCTGTTAGTGGAAGCCGCTGGGTTCTCTCAACCACAGGCCCACCAGATACGTGACGGTCCGCGATAAATGACGGTGGGTCCCACCCGATGATGAAAGGTGGGACCCACTGATTTCTTGAACAATTCTTGATTCAAGGTTTCTTGCCCAATTGGACAGAGCGTCCAGCGCTAGTACAACACCTTGGTAGGTTGCCTTCGATGCGGTGCGGTAGGCGCACGAGCCATACGGTTCGGGGCCGGGACGCGGGATCAGGGAGTCAGACGAGGTGCGGCTCTCGATTCAGTCTGTGAAACTACTCTTCTGGCTGTGAGTCTTCTTGTTCACGAGTATCCTCGAGTGTCATAAGGCTTGGCCTTGGTGCCTTGGTGTCGATCTCGAATTCTCGGTTCGCGAGGGAGAGTGCGAGCCTTCCCGTTCTTGCCGCGACATCGTATAGGTTTTCTAGTCCGATAGAGTTCCCGATTTGAGTCCTTTGGCTATCGGACATGTGATTCGTGTCAAACTCTTCAGTGGCTCTGATCATTCCACTGACACCAACATTGAATTCGAAGTCGCCACTGGCTCCCGCTAGAATTCCGACGGCTGAGTATCGGCCAGGGTCGTCTTCAGCCGCGTCGAGAAACACCGTCCAGTCCATGTGTCGATCTACGCTAGTGCCAAGCGGCGAAACTTGTACGGCGAAAGCTTCCGCATTCAGAAGATAGAGCCAATTCATCTCGTTCGTCATCAGTGCTGTGCCGCTAGCTGACGCCCGGCCATAACAACCATTGACGTCTTCATGGGCTGAAATGCCGTTGCGCGTCCTGCAGCCTCAACCTCAATTTCCTTGCGGGCCCAACTGATTCCGTCTGATACTTTGATCTCCAGTCGTGCGCCGATAGCCAGCGCATATCGTACTATCGTGCTCATTTTGGGATCGGCGTCGTAGCGCTCGAAATGCGTTATGGCTGTTCTGGAGACGCCAATAACGTCGGCCACGTTCTTTTGCGTCAAGTTGCACGATCGACGACGTTCAACCAATTCGTGCATCATGTCTTGGGTCTCTTCGACGAGACTCGAGGCCAATCGCTGCTGAGCGTTCGCCAAGTCTAGACCGACAAAATTCGCTACGGAGTCCATGGTTCTACCTTCCACTCTATGTTAGCTAAACATAACATCACCTTGCCGTTATTCCCCAAAGGCGGTGCTCCCCACTTTCGTAGATTTGGTTGGCCTCGCGAATGTGACGGTCCTGTACCCCGTCTGGGTCACCTGACCGCGGTTTTGGTGTCAAGCGCAAAGCGAGAAGGGTTGAAGGCAGTACTTTTGGTTCTGCGAAATACAGCCTAAGTAGATGACGGCGGGAGATGTCTTTGTGTCCTGGATTTACCTGAACTCGCAGTTCAAGGAGCCAGGGCTTGGTCGTAAGCTTCGCTACGTCCTTCCCTGATCCAAATCTAAGGCGCCCTCGCTCGGCATCTCGAAGTAGGCGATCGTAGGTAGCGCGTACCAGAAGCTTCTCTTGCCCCTCGATGCTGTCCAGGACGCGCATTGCGGAAGCTTTTTCTCTGCAGCCACCTGATTCATCTCGTGGCCAATCCCACTTGCCGCCAGTCCTCGTAGCTCGAAGACCCAACTGTTCAGGCTGTCGCTTTGCGGGCGGCGTTGGAACTGGCATGCTAGTCATTCCCCTAAGTGATCTAGATCGGAGTTCCAATCATAACCACGTCGGCCATCATCGAAGTCATCAGTACCGGACGCCGATAGGTGCGGTGCCGATGAACCTGGCGGGACTCGTGGGTCTATCAGGGCGACCAAGGTAAAGCAACTTCAACCAACAGGAACTATCTCTTTTTGGCCTTGCCCACCGGAAGTTTCACCGACTCTCACCCAACGAACTCTAGGTCATGGACATAACCAAGCGCCCCCAGAGGGGAAGGCAAGATCTATTGTCGCGCCGTCATGGATACCTCCACTCGGCGCATTTTCGGATAGTCGAACCACAGCAGCCAGCGTTCATCTCTTGTCGCCAACGCCTTGGATGTGGCAGTCAATAGCCAGTGTCGTGCACTGGTCTGATCCAAGCCGATCACGGCGTCCGGTTCACTTCATGGCGCTCACCAACAAGATCCGTTCGGCAGGAAGGACGCCACCATGCTTAACAGTCGGCGACGGATACGTCAATGCCAGTGACAAGAATCTTTCTAGTAGAGCTTTTAGACCGAAATCCTGACCCGGAGAAAACGGACGACCAGCACCGAACTAGCCACGGCAATATTTGAGTACAGCGATATCCTTTGCAATCGCCAACGACGCCATTCCGACTTGGACTATCGCGCCCCATCGAACAAGAGCTACACGCCAAGAACTCCAAACAATCGGCCTGACGTTCACTCCGTGTGGGCAACCAAACCTTGGGACGGGTCAGAGCTAGGCAAAGTCGGGTAAGTCGGTGGGCGGCTTCACCGCGCAGATGGCACCTGTAATTCTGCCGTGGCCAATGCGCAGCCGTGGAAACGAGTGTGGCGCCGCTTGTACGCTGGCGCCATGCCGGGTTGTCAGTAGGACAAAGGCCCAAAGCTGTCCCGGCTTTTGCATGACCCCGACTCTCAGGCTGGCGCATAAGCTGCCAACACCCCACGGCTGGCCACCAGCAGACTCTTATCGAACTGTAGGCCGCTCGGATGCGAGGTCGCCCCTATTCAAGCGGCCCAGCTCAGCCTATTTACATATCAGTTCCTTTCGCTTCCAACGTGATCTCTGAATGGCTCGACGGGATGGAAGTGCAGGCCAGGCTTCGGCATGCCTCAGCAAAGACGCCCTTGGATACCAGCAGAAAACCTGTGGCCAGACAAGGACGAGGCATCGCGTGCAGCGGTTGCCGGAGTCCTCGCGTCTCGCAAAAAGTCACCTGGCGGAGAGCAGGAGAAGGCTAGCTCACAAGATTTTGGACAAAGAAAAAGATGGGCCGGAACGCAATGTTCCGGCCCATCTTTGTGTCACAAGGCTTTACTCTTGCGGACTAAACCCCGTTTAGCCGCATGTTCTAGCTAGCAGCCGTAGTAGAGCTCGAACTCGTACGGGTTCGGGCGCAGTGAGAGCGGCTTGATCTCGTATTCGCGCTTGTAGTCGATCCAGGTGTCAATCAGGTCCTGGGTGAATACGCCACCGGCCTGCAGGAACTCGTTGTCGTTTTCCAAGGCGATCAGGGCCTCTTCGAGGGACTCGGGAGCCTTGGGGATGTCCTTGGCTTCCTCCGGCGGCAACTCGTAGAGGTCCTTGTCGATGGGAGCCGGGGGTTCGATCCGGTTCTTGATGCCGTCAAGGCCGGCCATCAGCTGGGCTGAGAAGGCCAGGTACGGGTTGGAGGAGGGGTCCGGTGCGCGGAACTCGAGGCGCTTGGCCTTCGGGTTGGAGCCCGTGATCGGGATGCGGATACCGGCGGAGCGGTTGCCCTGCGAGTACACCATGTTCACGGGGGCTTCGAAGCCCTTGACCAGGCGGCGGTAGGAGTTCACCGTCGGGTTGGTGAAAGCCAATACGGCGGAGGAGTGCTTGAGCAAGCCGCCAATGTACCAGCGGGCCATGTCGGACAGGCCGGCGTAGCCCTTCTCGTCGTAGAACAACGGGACGCCGTTGCTCCACAGTGACTGGTGGCAGTGCATGCCGGAGCCGTTGTCGCCAAAGACCGGCTTGGGCATGAACGTGACGGACTTGCCCCAGGCCCAGGCGGTGTTCTTGATGACGTACTTGAACTTCTGCAGGTCATCAGCTGAGTGAACCAGGGTGTTGAACTTGTAGTTGATTTCAGCCTGGCCGGCTGCGCCAACCTCGTGGTGGGAGCGCTCAACTTCGAGGCCCGCGGCATCCAATTCAATGCACATGGCGTCGCGCAGGTCTGCCTGGTGGTCAATAGGGGCAACGGGGAAGTAGCCGCCCTTGACGGGAGTCTTGTAACCGAGGTTTCCGCCTTCTTCCGCACGGCCCGTGTTCCAGTTGGCCTCTTCGGAATCGATCTTGTAGAAGGATCCCTGCGGTGTGGACTCGTACTGGATGTTGTCAAAGACAAAGAACTCGGCTTCTGCACCGAAGAATGCGGTGTCGGCAATGCCCGTGGAGGCGAGGTAAGCCTCAGCCTTTTCGGCAACGCCGCGAGGGTCGCGGTGGTACGGGTCGCCCGTACGCGGGTTCACGATCGAGAAGTTCAACGCGAGGGTCTTCTCCAGGCGGAACGTGTCAACAAAAGCTGTGGTGGGGTCCGGGATGAGCTGCATGTCCGATTCGGCGATGCCCTGGAAACCGCGGATGGAGGAACCATCGAAGAGCTGGCCGTTGACGAAGAAGTCAAGGTCTACAGTCTTGGCGGGCACATTGAAGTGCTGCTGGACGCCGGGCAGGTCGGTGAACCGAATGTCGACGAATTTTACATCTTCGTCCTTGATGAACTGAAGTACTTCTTCCGCGTTCTTGAACATCTACGCTCCTTGGCGCTGGGGGTTTTGGCCGGCTGGGTGCGGCCATGGTGCATGTGCAACTGACATAAGACTAGAACCGTGCTATTTCCCGTCCGTGTCCGAATTGTTTCCGGCACGTTACACGCACTCCAAGATCCCGCTGTGTTCGGCAACAAGCTTGCGCCGGTAGGCTGGGGGAGTGGTAGAACGAAAAGACATAGGTTCTTGGCTCAGTGGGCCGGACACTTCCAATATATCCAAATTCCCCGGCGAACGCTTAGGTTTGCCCGAATCCGGGCGCGGCTCCATGGCCCGCGCCGGGCGCCGCATCCTTGCGCTCTGCATCGACTGGGGCCTTTCCTATCTCATCGCGGCAGCCTTCTTTGACGGCCATCCCAATGCGATTCTGGCCATTTTCGCGGCCGAACAAATGCTATTGGTTGGCACGCTTGGCTACAGTGTTGGGCACAGGATCGTGGGCATCCACGTCATGAGGCTCGACGGCGGCCCGCCCGGCCTGCTGGCAGGCATGGTTCGCGCGCTGCTCCTGTGCCTGGTGATTCCCCCGATCATTGTTGACGCCGACCACCGTGGCTTGCACGACAAAGCCAAGAAAACCATCCTGGTCCGCCGCTAGCCGGGAACAAGTCGGGGGTTGCTGGGCAGCTCCACCGAAAACAGGAATGAGAATGGCCCGGCAGGAAAACCTGCCGGGCCATTCTTTGTCACTGACTACCTAGGTACTACGTGGGCTGCTTAGCGTCCGCGTGATGCCTTGCGATCGGGGCGCGCCTTGTAGGGGTCTATTTTCCTCAGCGTCCTCGTGATGCCTTGCGATCGGGGCGCGCCTTGTAGGGGTCTATGCCCTTGGGGATGGGGAGCTTGGTGCCCATGGAGGCGATGCGCTTGTTGACTGCGCTGACCTCAATCTTGGTCAGCTCATTCTTGAGCTTGTTCATCTTCTTGGTGACCTGGGCGATCGGCACCTGGCCCTCGCCCTTGCCGGTCTCGATGACCGTGATGGTGACGTTGGGCAGAATCCGGCTCAAACGGCGTCGTTCTGCATCAACCAGGCCCTTCACACGCGCGGAGGGCCCCTCGGTCACCAGAACAATTCCGGGGCGGCCAATGGCGCGGAACACCACATCCTGGGTGCGCGGGTTCACCGAGGCGGGCTGTTCGTCAAAGATCCAGCCCCTCTTCAGCGAGCTCAGCGCAGCACCGGCGGCACCGGGCTTGCCCTCGATCTGTGAATACGCTGCGCGCTCAGCGCGGCGCGACATGATCAGCAGCGCACACAGCAGACCCAGCGGGATGCCGATCAGCAGGCCCGTGATCCAGTTTTCGAACAGGAATCCAACAAGCAAGCTGAGGGCGATCGGACCCAAGAAAGCACCCAACATCAGCCACGTGACCATGGGGTCGTGGCGGCGGGTCATCTTGAAGATGTCCACCATTTGCTTGATGCGGCTGGGCTTCTTCGTCTTCTTCGGCTTGTCAGCCTTGGGGCTACGAGAAAAGAGGGAACGCTTGGGTTTTTCAGCGTCTGTCTGTGAGAAGTCAGTGGTTTTGGCCATAGTAAGTCAATTCTAGCGGGTAATCGGCGGAATTATTGTGCTGTGATGAGTGAGGCTGCTTCTTGGCGGGTGTGGCCGGAGTCCTCGATGCCGTCGGCGATGTGGGCGAGGTGTTCGGGGATGTCGCGGCCCTTCTTGCGCATGGCGGTGGCCCACAACCGTCCGGCCCGGTAGGAGGAACGCACCAGGGGCCCGGACATGACACCGAGGAAACCGATTTCTTCCGCTTCCTGGTTCAGTTCCATGAACTCTTGTGGCTTGACCCACCGGTCCACGGGCAGGTGGCGTTCGGAGGGGCGCAGGTACTGGGTGATCGTGATCAGGTCGGTACCGGCGTCGTGCAAATCCTGCAGGGCCACACTGATTTCTTCCCGGGTCTCACCCATGCCCAGGATCAGGTTCGATTTGGTCACCATGCCCAGGTCACGGCCCTGGGTGATGACATCCAGGGACCGGTCGTAGCGGAACGCGGGGCGGATGCGCTTAAAGATCCGGGGCACGGTCTCCACATTGTGCGCGAACACCTCCGGGGCGGACTCGCAGATCGCGGCAATGTTCTCGGGCTTGCCGGAGAAGTCAGGGATCAACAACTCCACCCCGGTGTTCGGGTTCAACTCATGGATCTTACGCACCGTCTCGGCGTACAGCCACACACCCTCATCCTCGAGATCATCCCGGGCCACCCCGGTCACGGTGGCGTAGCGCAGGTTCATTTTCACCACGGAACGGGCCACCTTGGTCGGCTCGAACCGGTCAATCGGGGACGGCTTGCCCGTATCAATCTGGCAGAAATCACACCGTCTGGTGCACTCGGACCCACCAATCAGGAACGTGGCCTCACGGTCTTCCCAGCACTCAAAAATGTTCGGGCAGCCCGCCTCCTCACACACCGTATGCAGGCCCTGACCCTTGACCAGGTTCTTCATGGCAATGTACTCCGGCCCCATGGAAACCTTGGCCTTCATCCACTCCGGCTTACGCTCCACCGGCACAGCAGCATTACGCTGCTCAACGCGCAACAACTTACGACCCTCAGGTGCCAACGTCACAGCAGTGCTCCTTCTGACTGGTCCGCTGCAGCGGCCCCAGCGGTTGTGGCCAATGGCGGCTGAAATTCCGCAACAAGCGGGGTCAGGATGCGGGCCGTGGCCACCTTGATCTGCTCCAGCAGATCGGCCGGGGTGATGGTCTTGCCGGTTTCCGCCTGTAGGGAGGTGGTGCCGGCGTCGTTGATGCCGCAGGCGATGATTTGTTGGTAGGGTGCCAGGCTGTTGCTGGCGTTGATGGCAATCCCATGCATGGTCACTCCCTCGTGAACCCTGATGCCGATGGCCGCAATCTTCCGGTCAGGACCCAAATCATCGGCCAACAGCCAAATGCCTGCCCGGCCGCGCACGCGTACGCCGTCCACGCCGTGGTGGGCCAGGACATCAATGATGATGTCCTCCAGCGCATGGACGTAGGCCCGGATACCGTGATGGTCGGCCAATCGAACGATGGGGTACATGATCAGCTGGCCGGGGCCGTGCCAGGTTAGTTTTCCGCCGCGGTCAACGTTAATCACGGGTGTCCCATCAAAGGGGCGCTCGTGGTCTTCGGTGAGCTTACCGGCGGTGTAGACAGCTGCGTGCTCCAGGAGCAAAACAGTGTTGGGAACTGTACCGTCAACCACTCCAGCGTGGATGACGCGTTGCTGATCCCACGCAACTGTGTAATCAATGAAATTCGGTGCAAATCCGACGTCGCAGAACTCAAGAGTCATAGAGGTCACTTTAGACCTTGTTGCATCTTCGCCTAAATCAGAATTTCCGCCCCTGCTGCATGCTGTGGATAACTTTGAGCAGAAAAATGAAAACAGGACTACTACTGATATATGGAACTCCACGTATCTCCAGCAGGGGCCGGGCAGCCGCCCATTGTTGCTGGTTTCGACGCAGTGCGGTGTCTAGGATCCGGGGCTCAGGGGCAGGTTTGGCTTCTGGCTCCACGCAATGGCGGCCCGGCCGTGGCAGCGAAGATTCTGGCTGTCAGGGCCGACGGCGACAGGGCTGGCGGCGGTGTAGCCTCGCGTCACAATGAAAGCTACATCACACAGGAACTGCGGATTTTGATGCAGTTTAGACATGAGCACCTGATCCCGGTGCATGGTGTGGTACACGATTCGGGCGGGACCCTTGTTCTCCTGATGGACCACGCGGCAGGCGGTTCTGTGGGGCAGCTGGTTCGCGCATCAGGGCCACTGACAGTGGGCGAAACGGTCACGGTCTTGACACCGCTGGGACAGGTGCTGTCCTTCCTGCATGGACGCGGGGCCGTTCACGGTGACGTGTCGGCCGGCAATGTCCTGCTCAGCGCCGCAGGCAAACCGTATCTGGGTGATTTTGGTCTGGGCCGGCTCCTGGGCCAGGGGCCGGCGGAACTGGCAGGGACTCCCGGATTCGTGTGCGGGCAGGACGCCGAACGCAACGAGGCCTCCGATGTGTTCGGCATGGCAGCGGTGGGGTGGTTTGCCTTGACAGGCCATGTGCCACCGGCATCACACAACCGCCTGCCACTGACAACGTTTGTGCCTGAGGTACCCGCAGAGTTGCTGGCTGCCCTGGAGGCCGGACTCAATGAAGACGCCAGGCAGCGTCCCACGGCAGCAGCCTTCGCCCAAGCCGTATTTCGCAGTGCCCGCGCTGAACCGGTGGCCCTGGCCAATGCAGTCCATCCCAGTGTGCTGCCCGAATTGCTCACCCGTCAGGAATCACTGGCAAAAGGGCGCCGCGGAAAACGAGGAGGAGTGCGGGGTACCTTTCCCCGGATACTGCCCCGCTGGCGTGGTGCCGACGAGCCTACGCTGAGACGGTGGCCGCGCCGGGGGCTTGGTGCCCGGGACGGGCAGCGGCTGGGCCGGTTGTGGGATGACGATGGCCGTAGGGTAAGTAGGCACGGTGTGAGCGGGCACCATTCCGGCGGGCACGGTGGCGGAGGCCGGCTTTCGGGCGTGGTCCGCGGCAGGGCGGCTGCGGCAGTGTCCCTCAGCCTAGCTGTGCTGATTTTGGGCGCTGGTGCCCTGTTCCTGGTGCCCACCTGGTTCAACGGCGTGGATGGTGCCCATCAAGCAGCTCCGGCCTTGCCCAGGGTGACAAACTCCCAGCACCCCTCCATGGCATGGGCGGCAGCGCTGCCGGCGGAGATTCAGCGGGGGCTTGTCGCGCAGGAGCCGGTGGAAGCCCTGGCGGCCTTGGCGTGGACGCGTTCCCATGCCTTCTCGACGGCCGACGGCGAACTGTTGGGCAACATCAACGCCCAAGGCTCGCCCGCCCTCGCCGCGGATGCAGCAGTACTGTCGGAGTTGGCACGGCTGGGGCACCGCCTGACCGGTCTGGATTCCAGAATTGGTCAGGCCGAGCTGGCTGGCCCCGCTGCCGAGGGCCGGGCCACAGTCCAGGCGAGCGTGACCACCAGCCCATTTGCGGAGCAGGATGCCCAGGGGGCTATTGTGCACAACCACGACCGGGAGCAGACCCAGGAACTGGCGGTGGTCCTGACGCACACGGATGGGCGCTGGGTCATTGAACGAACACTCCCGGTGGGCACAGAAAAGTAGGTGGCGGCCGCACAAGGCAGCTGCCACCTACTCAAAAGCGACGCGAGGGCCCCGAGCCGAGGTACGAGGCTTGGGAGTGGGTGGATGGGCCCACAACTCCGAGGGGCCCCACAGGCGGGTCGCTTGCGACCTGCCTGTGTGGAGGAGCTGGGGACTATGCCTCCAGTGTTGCCTCAAGTGTGATTTCCACACCTGTAAGGGCGCCCGATACGGGGCAGCCCGTCTTGGCGCCGTTGGCGATGGCATCAAATTCTTCCTGGCTGATGCCGGGGATCTTTGCTGACAGCGTCAAGTGGCTGGTGGTGATGCCGGTTCCGGGCACGAACGTGACAGCAGCGCTGGTGTTCACGTAGTCGGCTGCGTGGCCGGCACTGCTGAGTTCGTTGGAGAACGCCATGGCGAAGCAGGAGGAGTGAGCTGCGGCGATCAGTTCCTCGGGGCTTGTCTTGCCTTCGGCTGCTTCGGCGCGAGCCTTCCAGGTGACGTCAAAAGTGCCCAGTTCCGAGCTGTCCAACGTTACCTGACCGGCGCCTGTGGGAAGGTCGCCGACCCAGCGTGTGTGGGCATTGCGAGTTGTAGCCATTTTCACTCCTTTAAGGATCAAATATTGATTCAATGCCACATCTAGTCTTGGCATTCCCCTCAACCTTATGCCGTAGATCGCATTGCTGCGCGCCAATTACACTGGGCGCATGGTTAAGCTATCCACTATTGTCATCAACACCAACGATCCGGCAGGCCTCGCTGAGTTCTGGACTGCCTTCCTGGAGACTGAGGTTTCCTTCTCAGACAGCGGATTCACGTGGCTGAGGGCGGAGCAGGGCCAGCCGCGTTTGGCTTTCCAGGAGGTCACCGAACCCACAACAGGGCGGCGTCGGCTTCATCTGGACTTTACGGCGGACGACGTCGACGCCGAGACCGCGCGTGCCCTATCCTTGGGTGCCACGCACGTCGAGGAACACGCCATCAGCGACTTCAGCTGGGTTGTCCTGGCCGATCCCGACGGCAATGAGTTCTGCATCGCCCCCGATCACGGCTAGCCGTTAACGCACACAGGCGCGAAAAGCGCAGTTATGTCAGACCCAGAAGACTGCCACGGCGATGTTGATGAACGCCATGCCACCCACAGCGTGGGCCAGGCCCTTGGGGACGTCCTGGTTGTTCTTGACCTTGCGGCGGCCAATAAACGCTGCCACAACCACAACGAGGGCGATGATCAGCTTCACGGCAATCTTGAAGTGGTTGGGGCCCTCGCCGTCGCCCATTTCAGCCAGGCCCACCAGCAACAAGCCGGTGATGAGCTGGACCAGTGCACCAATCCACTGCCACTGGGTGACTGTGGGCGTCTTGAACGCAGCGAGCCAGCCGCCAACAATCGCAGCGGCACCAAGAATATGCAAGAACACGAGAACCAAGCGTAAAATTTCCATGCCAATAGCTTATGCAACTTAGTGACACAGTGTCTATCAAGGTGTGCCTTATGTGGCTAACATGACATGGCGCAGAGGCAGCATGGCACACCAGGCGGTACAACGACGGCGGGCGGTGGCGTGATTTCTTCCGTCCCCGGCCGCCGTCGTGCCTTCAGGTATTACAGGCCCAGGTCGGCCTCGAACGCGCCATCTTCCAGGCGGGTCTTCAAGGTCTGCAGGAAGCGGCCGGCGTCCGCGCCGTCCACCAGGCGGTGATCGTACGTCAGGCACAGGTACATCATGTGGCGGATGGCGATGGTGTCATCGCCGTCTGCGTCAGCAACAACCACTGCGCGCTTGACGATCGCGCCGGTGCCCAGGATGGCAACGTTGGGCTGGTTGATGATGGGGGTGTCGAACAGGGCGCCAACGGAACCGATGTTCGTGATGGAGAACGTGCCGCCGGAGAGCTCGTCCGGACCGATCTTGCCGCTGCGGGTGCGTGAGGCAACATCGGCAATCTTGCCAGCCAGGCCGGCCAGGTTCAGATCGCCCGCGTTGGAGATGACAGGAACCAGCAGGCCCTTGTCGGTGTCCACAGCAATCGCCAGGTGCTCGGCGTTGTGGTAGGTGATCAGCTGAGTTTCCTCGTTGTATTCACCGTTGACGGCCGGGTGCTGCTTGAGCGCCTCGGTAACAGCCTTGGCAATGAACGGCAGGAACGTCAGCTTGGTGCAGTTGGTGGCAGCGAACTGGTTCTTGGCCGAGTTGCGCAGCTTGACGATGCGCGTCATGTCAATCTCGTGCACCTGCGTGAGCTGTGTGGAGGCTTCCAGCGACTCGCGCATGCGGCGGGCAATGACCTGGCGGATGCGAGGAGCCTTGACCGTGGTGCCGCGCAATGAAGACGGTACGACGGCGGGAGTGGACTTGGGCGCCGATGCTGCGGCGGGTGCCGGGGCAGCCGGTGCGGCGGCAGCCTTGGCTGCTTCTGCGGCGGCAACAACGTCCTGCTTGCGGACGCGTCCACCAACACCGGTGCCGGTGACGGTGGCGATGTCAACGCCGTGCTGGTTGGCGAGCTTGCGCACCAACGGGGTCACATAGTTGGACTCGGCGCCTGCTGCGGGAGCGGCCGGAGCAACTACCGGTGCTGCGGGGGCAGCAACCGGGGCAGCAACCGGGGCGGGAGCGGCAACAGGGGCGGGTGCAGCAACGGGTGCGGCCACCGGGGCGGGAGCGGCAACAGGAGCGGCCGGAGCAGCTACTGCAGCTGCGGCGGAGCCGATCAATGCCAGCACGCCCCCAACTTCGGCTGTCTCGTCCTCGGGGACGCGGATTTCCAGCAAGACGCCAGCCACGGGGGAGGGGATCTCGGTGTCAACCTTGTCGGTGGAGACCTCAAGGAGCGGCTCGTCGATTTCGATGGTGTCGCCAACGGCCTTCAGCCAGCGGGTGACGGTACCTTCGGTGACGCTCTCGCCCAGGGCTGGGAGCACCAGTTCGTGGGCGTCGCCGGCGGGAGCAGCAGCGGGTGCTGCGGGGGCCGGTGCCTCTGCAACCGGAGCTGCCTCAGGGACGGGTGCTGCGGCCGCGGGAGCTTCCACAGGGGCGGCAGGAGCTGCTGCGCCGGTGCCGATGCGGGCCAGTGTGGCGCCAACTTCTGCTGTTTCGTCCTCGGGAACAAGGATTTCTTCCAAGATGCCGGCAAAGGGCGACGGGATTTCGGTGTCAACCTTGTCGGTGGATACTTCCAGCAGGGGCTCGTCGATTTCGACGCGGTCGCCGACCTGCTTGAGCCATCGCGTAACGGTACCTTCGGTAACGCTTTCACCCAATGCGGGCAAGTTCACGGATTCAGACATTGCGTCCCCGTTCTCCTTCATGTGCGCTGCATTTCGCTCATGGTGCACCTGCGTGCATCTGCCGCGAAATTCTTTAGATTAAGTATGTTTTTAGCTTAGTGCACCCGACGCGGGCGCCGGGTGCACTAAGAAGGTTCTTATTTAGCCGTGGAGCGGGCGTCCGGCCAAGGCCATTGCCGCTTCTCCAAGAGCTTCGTTCTGTGTGGGGTGTGCGTGGATGAGGCCAGCAATGTCCTCCGGGTATGCTTCCCAGTTCACAATGAGCTGTGCTTCGCCGATCTGCTCGCCAATGTGGCTGCCGATCATGTGGACACCCACCACGGGGCCGTCCTTTTCGCGAACAAACTTGATGATGCCGCCGGTGCCCAGGATGGCGCTCTTGCCGTTGCCAGCCAAGTTGTACTCGGTGGTTTCAACGTTGGCGTCGCCAAACTTTTCCTTGGCCTGCAACTCGTTCAAACCAACTGAGGCAATCTCCGGGTCGCAGTAGGTGACCTTGGGGATGTTGATGTCTTCAACAATCACCGGGTTCATGCCGGCAATTTCCTCGGCAACGAAGATACCCTGCTGGAAGCCGCGGTGTGCCAACTGTATGCCGGGGACAATGTCGCCCACGGCGTAGATGTTGCCGACGCCGGTGTGCAGGCGGTCGTTGGTGATGACGAAGCCGCGGTCAATCGTGACGCCGGCTTCTTCGAAGCCCAGACCTGCGGTGGACGGGCCACGGCCAACAGCCACGAGCATGAGGTCCGCTTCAAACGTCTTGCCATCAACCAAGGTGGCCTTAACGCCGTCGTTAGTCTGCTCAACCCCCTGGAAGAAGGTGCCGGTGTTGAACTTGATACCGCGCTTGCGGAAGGTGCGCTCGAGCACCTTGATGATGGCTGCATCCTCATTGGGGACCAGGGAGGCCATGCCTTCAATGATGGTCACGTCCACGCCGAAGGACTTCCACACGGACGCAAATTCCACGCCGATGACGCCGCCACCGAGCACGATGGCGCTCTTGGGCAGGGTTTCCATGGTCAGCGCATCGTCGGAGTTGATGACCTTGCCGCCGATTTCCAAACCAGGCAGGCTGCGGGAGTATGAACCGGTCGCCAGAACAATGTTCTTGCCCGTGTAGTTCACCCCGTTCACCGTGATGGTGTTGGCGGCAGTGAGCTTGCCCTCGCCGTCGATGACAGTGATGCCCTTGCCCTTGATGAGGCCCTGCAAACCCTTGTACTTGCCGGCAATGATGCCGTCCTTGTACTTGTTGACAGCCACCAGGTCAATGCCGTTGAGCTGGCTGTTGACGCCAATGGAGGCGCCTTCGCGAGCGTGGTCGGCTACTTCGGCTGCGTGCAGCAGCGCCTTGGTGGGGATGCAGCCGTTGTGCAGGCAGGTGCCGCCCAACTTGCTCTTTTCCACCAAACCAACGGTCATGCCCAATTGGACTGCTCGAAGTGCAGTTGCGTAACCGCCGCTGCCACCGCCGAGAACCAAAATATCGAATTCTTGCCCAGCTGCCTGATCGGCCACTTAGACGCTCCCTCGCGTTCGGGTGACGCGCACATTAGCGGCGCGTCATCTCATCAATTGTTGATAGAAGCGACACATCCATAGCGGATGGTCTACAACTTCTCAGTCAAAGACAAATACTTTCAGCATTTACCTTACGTCAGTTGTCCCATGCAACACCGTCACGGCTGTCACAGTAAAGAGGAATGTGTTCATACTCACTTTTCCGTTTCCTGTGCGGGAGTGGCCGGTGCTGTGTGCCCAAAAACTTGTCGCGGTCCCGTGAACTCACGGGACCGCGACATACCTGCAAGGATCTACTGGCCGGTACTACACACTGCGGGCCACAACATCTTCGATGTAGGCAACCAGTGTGCGCACGGCCATGCCCGTGCCCTGCTTGGGTGTGTAGCCGTACGGGGCGCCCTCATTGAAGGCAGGACCGGCAATGTCCAGGTGGGCCCAGGGGATGGTTTCGCCGTCCTTGCCCTTACCAATGAACTCCTGCAGGAACACGGCAGCTGTCATCATCCCGCCCATGCGTTCGCCAATGTTGGCCATGTCAGCCACAGGGGAATCCAGTGAGGGGCGCAGTTCCTCCGGCAGCGGCATGGGCCAGACCAGCTCTCCAGCCCTGTCGGCCGCGGCCTTCAGGGCTGCGCTGACTCCTTCATCACCCATGACTCCGGCAGTGCGGTGGCCCAGGGCCACCACCTGGGCGCCCGTCAAGGTTGCCACGTCGATGATGACGTCGGGGAACTCGCGGGAGGCGGCGACCAGGCCGTCGGCCATGACCAGGCGGCCCTCGGCGTCGGTGTTGAGGACCTCAACAGTTTTGCCGCCAAAAATGGTCAGCACATCGGAGGGGCGGATGGCCGTGCCGGAGGGCATGTTTTCCGCGATGCAGAGCCAACCGGTGACATTGACGGGCAGGCCAAGACCGGCCACGGCCAGGACGGCGTTCAAAACGGCTGCGGCACCGGCCATGTCGCATTTCATGGTGACCATGCCTGCGCCGGGCTTGATGGAGATTCCGCCGCTGTCAAAGGTGATGCCCTTGCCCACCAGGGCCAGATCGGCGACCGCCTTGTCCGACTTGTATTCGAGCTTGACCATGCGCGGCGGGCGGGAGGAGCCCTGGCCAACGCCCATGATGCCGCCGTAGCCGTCCTTGAGCAGACGCTTCTCATCGAAGACCGTCACCCTGACCGGCAAACCCTTGGCCAGATCCTTGGCAGCGTCGGCAAAAGTGGCGGGGTAGAGAGTGCTGGGGGGCTCGTTGACAAGGGTGCGGGTGGCGTTGACTGCCTTGGCAAGCACCGTGGCCCGTTCCAGCGCCGCCGCCAGCTCCGGATCCTTCGCCAGTGTGGAGAAGATGGTGACCTTGGCGACGGGATCCTTCTTGCCTTCGGTGTTTGAGTGCAGGCTGGCGTACTGGTAGGCGCCCAGGGCGGCACCTTCGGCGAGGGCGGCGACCTGGCCCACCGCCGTCGTCGGCAAAGCAAGAACCACATGGCTCAGGCCAGCCAGCTGGCGGATGGCGGCACCGGCTGTGCGGCGCAATGATTCGTCGGTGATGGCCTTGCCCTTGACCGGGCCAATTCCGGCGAGGACCAGGGTCTTGGCGCCGGTGTCCGGCAGGCCGGGCAGGCGCACCACCTGGTCGGCGGCGCCTGTCACGCCCAAGGCCGTCAGGGATGCCTCCAGCGATGTCAGCGCCACTGCTGACAGGGGCGCATCCAGGATGAGCGGACCATCGGGACCCTTGCCAACAGCTATGACGAGGGCGTCCGCAGCCAGCTTGGCCAAGCCGGTGTTGATGACGCGGAAGGTGATATTTTCTTTGGCACTCACGGAAATACTGTCCTCACGTTGTGGTGTTTCTGAACGGGTGTCGCTGTTACCGATCGTAGCGCCAAGCGGGGATCCCTGCCGCGAACGGCCGTGTTGCCGTGGTGTTGGCGCACGCATCCGGCCCGCCAGCCGTTGCGGGATGATTCCGGACGCTTGCGGCGTTGTGCACTGTAGAGACGTAAGCTGCATCAGGAAGACTATGAATAACATCGAATACACACCCTTTGCCGATCCCGAGTCCCTCTATGCCCTCAACGAGCAGCTCATCGAAGCCGAAGACCTGCGCGGCACCAACCTGTTGATGACCTTTACCGGTTTCTCGGATGCCGGCCATGTGGTGACCCAGATTGCTGCGGAGCTGGGGGAGGAGCTGGCAGGGGACCCCGTTGCCGTCTTCGACATCGACCAGCTCATCGACTACCGCTCGCGCCGGCCCCGGATCACGTTCACCGAGGACCACCTCAGCGACTACAAGGCTCCCTCGCTGGTGCTGTACCGCATGGTTGACGCCCTGGGCACGCCGTTTTTGTACTTGACCGGCAACGAGCCGGACCTGCAGTGGGAGCGCTTCAGCCTGGCCGTCCTTGGCCTAGTGGAGCGCTTCGACGTCAATCTGGTGGCCTGGGTGCACTCGGTTCCCATGCCCGTGCCGCACACCCGCCCCATCGGCGCCACGGTGCACGGCAACCGGCCAGACCTTATTGAAGGCATCTCGGCGTGGAAAACCACCCTGGAAATTCCCTCCGCGATTGGCCACGTGCTCGAGTACAAGCTGGCCGCCGCCCACCGCAACGTGGTGGGGTACGCCATCCATGTGCCGCACTACTTGTCCGACGCCGAGTACCCGCCGGCCGCCGTCGCCGGTCTGGAATACCTGGGTGCGGCCGCCGCCCTGATGCTTCCCAGCGAACGCCTCCGTGAGACCGGCCGCGCCGTGGAACGCCAAATCACCGAACAGGTGGAGGGCTCCAGCGAGGTGGCCACCGTGGTTGCCAACCTTGAAAAGCAATACGACGAACACACGGACGGGACGGCGCGGCGGTCCCTTTTGGCCGGGGACAATGACGAACTGCCAGGCGCCGATGAGCTGGGTGCCGCCGTCGAGGCGTATTTGGCCAGCCGGGACTCCGGCAAGGAAGACGACACGGAATCTGGCTTACGCTAAGTGACGTGAATAGTAAACGTGCCTGGCTCGTCTGGGGAGTTGGCATCTTTGCCTATGTTGTCGCCATCACCCAACGGACCTCCTTTGGTGTTGCCGGGCTGGTAGCCACCGAGCGTTTCGGGGCAACAGCCTCAGCGCTTTCAGCCTTCACGGTGGTTCAGCTGGTGGTTTACGCCGGGCTGCAAATCCCGGTGGGCGTGCTGGTGGACAGGTTTGGCCCGCGGATCATGATCGCCTCGGGAGCAGCCCTGATGGCTGTGGGACAGCTGCAACTGGCTATGGCGGAATCGATTCCCGCCGGCGTTCTGGGCCGAATCTTTGTGGGTGCCGGGGACGCCATGACGTTTATTGCCGTGATCCGTCTGATCCCGTTGTGGTTCCCCGCCCGGAAAGTCCCGGTGCTGACGCAGCTCACCGGGCAGCTGGGGCAATTCGGCCAGCTCATCAGCCTTGTCCCCTTCGCGTTTGTGCTGCACATGGGTGGTTGGAGCCAGGCGTTTGTGTCCCTGGCGGCTTTGGGGGTGCTGGCCTGCGTGCTCTCCGCCGCGCTGGTGCGCAACGCTCCGGCCGGTTCACTGGCCCCAATATCAAGCAAGGGGATGCGGGACATTGCCGCAGAGCTGGGCACCGCATGGCGGCAGCCCGGGACGCGGCTGGGCATGTGGAGCCACTTCGCCACCCAATTCTCCGGGACAGTGTTCGTCCTCACGTGGGGATATCCGTTCCTCGTGTCAGCCCAAGGCCTGGAAACGGGCACGGCGAGCGTGCTGCTCAGCTTGTTTGTGGTGGTGGGCATCATCTGCGGCCCGCTGCTGGGCAGCTGGGTGGGCAAACACCCGCTGCGCCGCTCCAGCATGGTGCTGGCGGTGACAGTGGTTTGCGCCGCGGCCTGGCTGGCGGTGCTCCTGCAGCCAGGGCCATCCCCGCTATGGCTGCTGGTGCTGCTCGTGCTGGTTCTGGCCCTGGGCGGGCCGGCGTCCATGATCGGCTTTGACTTCGCCAGAACCTTCAACCCTTCCCACCGCATGGGCACCGCCACCGGGATTGTCAACGTTGGCGGTTTCGTGGCGGCGCTGGTGACCATGTTCGCCATTGGCCTGATCCTAGACCTGATCAACTCATCCAGCGGATCTACCGGTGACTTGTACTCACTGGATGCGTTCCGGGTTGCGCTTTCCTTCCAATTTGTGGTGTTTGGCGCGGGCATCGCTGCTGTCGTCATCATCCGCCGCAGGGTGCGGCGATCCATGGCTGCCAAGGGCGAAACCATTCCGCCATGGCGGGATGTGCTTGCGGACAACAAGCGCAGGCGCGAGCAGTACAGGCACGAGGAAAAGAGCCGCCGCGCGGGTCGCAAGTAGGCCGTCGCGAAAGTTTTCCCGGTGATTCATGGGGATCGGCGGCTGCGTTGTCCACAGATTTGGTGTTTTTGCGACATTGCTCTGGATCCCCGCCCGTGGGAGCAGCACCCTTGAGGCATGGGAAAACAAGTAGACAAGATCAGGGTCAGTGCCGGTGAGGACCTCCTGGCATTTATCCCCCACATGATGGGGTACTGGCCGCAGGAAAGCATTGTGTGCATCGGTATGAACGGCAAGATGCTCCGGGCCACCATGCGGCTGGACCTGCCCCCGGATGGTTCGGGGGAGACGGCCCAATTGGCCCACATTGCCGCCAGCCAGATGGCCGGAGACCACCAAGCCAACGGCTGCCTCATCGCCATCTTTGGCCGCGAGGATTGGCTGGACTCTGCGCACTGTCCCCAGTCGCGCCTCTACCGGCAACTGCGCAAGGCATTTGGCAGGGTTGGGCTGCCTGTTCGTGATGCCTGGTACGTGGGAACCGGGCATTGGCGCAGCCTCGAGTGCAGCAGCGAAGAGTGTTGCCCGTGGCCCGGCAAGGACAACTCCTCCATCAGGGAGAGTTTTGTCAACGCCGAGTTCATCTTCAGGGGCAGCATGGTGCGGGAAAGCCCCAGGGAACAGATCGCTGCACTCACAGCCGTCCAGGACGCTGGCTTCGCGCTAGCAGTGGCGTCTGCCGGTGAGAAGTACCGCGAAGTCCTTGCCCGCTCCGGGTCCGCTACCCGCCAGCTCGCCGTGACCTTGGGGGCCTGGGAGCAGAGCCTGCAACGGTGGCCACAAACTCCGGACCAGCAGATGAGCGCGTACCTGCTGGCAAGCCTGGGGCACGTCTCGGTGCGGGACACGCTCATGGTGGCGCTGGCCACCTCCTGCGGGTACGCCTTCGCAGGCGCCGCCGCCAACGGACTGCTGCAACGTAATGCCGGCCCCTTGGTGGTCCCGGCCAATTGGTTCGGAGGCAACCAGGCCGCCGAACAGCAGCCAAGTATGGACCAAATCACCAGGGCTCACGTCCCTGCGGAACTCTTCGAAGCTGCAGGCCGGGACTTTGGTGCCATCTTGCTAGGGGGTGACCGCTTTGCGGGAAACGGGGGCGCCGCCGTTGCACCGGACTGGCCCAGGCTGGACGGGGCCGAACCCCTCTTGACGTTCCTCGCGGCCAGCACGGACGGGGCAGACAAGGCGCCGGTATTGTGCATCCTGGGCTGGATCCAATGGTGCAAGGGGCGCGGAACGTGGGCAGGCAGCTATTTTGCTGCCTGTGAGGCGCAGCAGCCGGGCTACAAATTGGCCGGCATGCTGGACCAGCTACTTTCCGTTGGCTACATCGCCGAATGTGCCAAGAACCCCCGGACGGCCTGGCCCGGGTATCAGGGCGACGGCGAACCGCGTGAGGAGGCGGCCTAATCCCCGCTCCTGCCCCTTCCTTGAGGTGCCGCGGACCGGCCGTCCCCTGGCAGGGGCGGCATTCGGCCAACAATTGCAGCCACTATGAGATTTGTTGCACAGATCCACGCCCAAAACGGTTGCTTGCGGCATGGAGGAGCGGGTAAAACATGAGAGACTATAAGCCGAGACCCGGTTGGGTTCGTGTTGACGTATTAGCAATGTTTGGGCAATTTGGCCCGGAAGATGTTTTCCGGGGCGGTGGGAACAACCCCGCGCTGCAAGGAGTTATACCTTGTGACCCTCCAAGCAACTGTGGTGCGATAAGCAACATGGACTTGACAGGGTCATAGTGGTGTTGCCCCAAGGTAACTCCACAGACCGCCGTAAGAAAGGTTTTCTGTGTCTGCTACTGCCAAGAGCAAAGTCTCCACAACCAAGGAGATCGAGGACCCCGCATCCTCAGCGACCGTGCCGCTGACTCCAGCAGAGAAGCGGGCTGCCACGATCGCCGCCAAGAAGGCTGCCACAGCCGCTGGCGACGAGGCCCCCGCCGCAGCGAAGGCTGCCCCCAAAAAAGCTGCCACACGTCGCGGCAAGGCCAAGGATGAGGACGAGTCATCGTCTGAGCCCGCCGTGCCCGAGGATGAAGAGAACGACGACGCCGCTCCGGAGCGCCCCGTCGCCACCGGAACGGGATTCGTCTACTCGGACTCCGACGACGATGACGCCCCCGTCCAGCAAGTCATGTCGGCAGGTGCCACCGCCGACCCCGTCAAGGATTACCTGAAGCAAATCGGCAAGGTGGCCCTGCTCAACGCCGAGCAGGAAGTTGACCTTGCCCTGCGCATCGAGGCTGGCCTTTTCGCCACTGAGAAGCTCAACGCCGGTGCTGACGCCATGGACGCGCAGCTCAAGCGCGACCTCGAGCGCATTGTGCACGACGGCAAGCGAGCCAAAAATCACCTGCTTGAGGCCAACCTTCGTCTGGTTGTCTCGCTCGCCAAGCGCTACACCGGCCGCGGCATGCTCTTCCTGGACCTGATCCAGGAAGGCAACCTGGGCTTGATCCGCGCAGTGGAGAAGTTCGACTACACCAAGGGCTTCAAGTTCTCCACCTACGCAACCTGGTGGATCCGTCAGGCCATCACCCGTGCCATGGCTGACCAGGCCCGCACCATCCGCATCCCCGTGCACATGGTGGAGGTCATCAACAAGCTGGCACGCGTGCAGCGCCAGATGCTGCAGGATCTGGGCCGCGAACCAACTCCGGAAGAATTGGCCAAGGAATTGGACATGACCCCGGAAAAGGTTGTTGAAGTTCAGAAGTACGGCCGCGAGCCCATTTCCCTGCACACCCCCTTGGGTGAAGACGGAGATTCCGAGTTCGGTGACTTGATTGAAGACTCCGAGGCAGTGGTTCCTGCCGACGCCGTCTCCTTCACCTTGTTGCAGGAACAGCTTCACTCGGTCCTGGACACCTTGTCCGAGCGTGAAGCAGGCGTTGTTGCGATGCGCTTTGGTTTGACCGATGGCCAGCCGAAGACTTTAGACGAAATTGGCAAGGTCTACGGCGTTACGCGTGAGCGCATCCGCCAGATCGAATCCAAGACCATGTCCAAGTTGCGCCACCCGTCGCGTTCGCAGGTTCTGCGCGACTACCTGGACTAGGCATTTTTCCAACTGACCCGCAGAAAACGCCGAAAATAAGCGTTTTTGACGTGATTTTCGGCGTTTTCTGCGGGTCAGTTGTTTAAGGGCAGAGGAATGGCCCCGGACAATGTCCGGGGCCATTCCTCGTTGCAAGCATTGCTCAAGTCTTAGTCGTCCGCGACAGCTGCCTTTTCGTGCAGGCGGCCGGTCTCGTCGTGCCACTGGGATGACAACGGCTTCAACGTGGTCTCAACTGCACGGGCGTGGTGGCCGCAGAAGAGCAGCTCGCCGCCGGAGGATGCCAAGACAACGCGTACATATGCCTGTGCGCCGCAACGGTCGCAGCGGTCAAGGGTGCTCAGCTCGTGGCTGGCGATGGCGGTGGTAGTCATGATGGCCTCCTTCATAGATCTTGGTACCTATATAACCATTATTCGGAGCGGATCCATCCGCGGATGGTTCCACTTTCGCTAACCGCGTAGCCCCCGCCGGACGGCCAGCCTGCAAGCAGGAGCACCGGTCAGCAGTTAAACTTGAGCAAGCGTATTTTGCGCCTCCGGCAGTTTGCCACCTTTCCGCAGTCCCGAGCAGTCCCCAAAGGAGTATGTCCACAGTGGCACGCCAAAGTTCCGATTACAGCGCCCGCCATCTCTCCGTGCTGGAGGGACTGGAGGCAGTACGCAAGCGCCCCGGAATGTACATTGGCTCCACCGACTCCCGCGGTTTGATGCACTGCCTCTGGGAAATCATCGACAACTCGGTGGATGAGGCCCTGGCCGGCTACGGCCAGCACATTACAGTTATTTTGCACAGGGACAGCTCGGTGGAGGTGCACGACGACGGCCGCGGCATCCCGGTGGATGTGGAACCCAAAACCGGGCTCAGCGGCGTTGAAGTGGTCCTGACGAAGCTGCATGCCGGTGGCAAGTTTGGTGGCAGCTCCTACGCGGCCTCCGGCGGTTTGCATGGTGTGGGTGCCAGTGTGGTCAACGCCCTGTCCTCGCGCATGGACGCCCAGGTTGATCGCGGCGGCAAGACCTACCAAATGAGTTTCCGCCGCGGCGAACCGGGTCACTTCAAGGATGTTGGCAGGTCCCTGAGCCCCGATGTGCCTTTTGAGCCGTTCGTTGAAAAATCCGGGCTGGACATTGTGGGCACCACCAAGCGTGGTGTGACGGGCACCCGCATCAGGTACTGGGCCGACCCCCAGATCTTCACCAAGGACGCCAAGTTCTCCTACGAGGAACTGGTCTCCCGCGCCCGCCAAACCTCCTTCCTGGTGCCTGGGCTGCGCATCAGGGTTATTGATGAACGCCGGGTTCCGGGTACGCCCGGCGAGTTCGCCACGCATGAGGAAGTTTTCCACCACGACGGCGGCATCTCCGAGTTTGTGGATTTCCTCGCCGTGGGTGGCGGCGTCACAGACATTTGGCGCCTGCAGGGCCACGGCACCTTCACCGAAACAGTCCCGGTCCTCAACGCCGAGGGCCGGCTGGAAAGCACCGCCGTGGAGCGCGACTGCGAGGTGGACATCGCCCTGCGCTGGGGCGTTGGCTACGACACCACCATGCGCAGCTTTGTCAACATCATTGCCACGCCCAAGGGTGGGCGCCACCAGGAAGGCTTTGAGCAGGCGCTGCTGAAAACCTTCCGCAAGGTCATTGAGACCAATGCGCGCAAGCTCAAGGCCGGTAGCGACAAGGTCGAGAAGGACGATGTCATGGCCGGGCTCACGGCTGTTTTGACAGTGCGTTTGGCGGAGCCGCAGTTCGAAGGCCAAACCAAGGAAATCCTGGGCACCCCTGCAGTGAAGAACATTGTGGCGCGGATTGTTGAAAAGGAACTGAAGGAAAAGCTCAACTCGACTGCCCGCGGGGAAAAGATCCAGGCCGCAACGTTGCTGGAAAAAGTTGTTTCGGAGATGAAATCCCGCATCTCCGCCCGGGTGCACAAGGAAACCCAGCGCCGCAAGACGGCCCTGGAGTCCTCGTCGCTGCCCACCAAGCTGGCCGATTGCCGCAGCAACGATGTTGCCAAGACTGAGCTGTTCATTGTTGAAGGTGACAGCGCCCTGGGCACGGCAAAACTTGCCCGCTCCTCGGACTTCCAGGCCTTGCTGCCCATTCGCGGCAAGATCCTCAACGTCCAAAAAGCGTCGGTGGGGGACATGCTCGCCAACGCCGAATGCGCTGCCCTCATCCAGGTAGTCGGTGCCGGATCGGGGCGGAGCTTTGACGTCTCGGCTGCCCGCTACGGCAAGGTCATCCTGATGACTGACGCCGACGTGGACGGCGCCCACATCCGCACACTGCTGTTGACCCTGTTCTTCCGCTACATGCGCCCCATGATCGACGCCGGAAACGTCTATGCGGCCGTCCCCCCGCTGCACCGGGTGGAGGTCATAAACTCCGGAGCCAAGGCCAACGAGATGATTTACACCTACTCCGAGAAGGAACTGCACACAGTCCTGGCCAAGCTGGAGAAGACCAACAAGAAGTACAAGATCCCGATCCAGCGCTATAAGGGTTTGGGTGAAATGGATGCCGAGCAGCTGGCGGAAACCACCATGGACCCGCGGCACAGGATGCTGCGCCGGGTCACCAGTGCCGATGCCGACAGGGCCGAGCACACCTTTGAACTGCTCATGGGCTCGGAAGTGGCCCCCCGCAAGGAATTTATTGTGGCCGGCAGTGAATACCTCGACCAGGGTCGCATCGACGCCTAAAAGCGCTGGGTGCTGTGCACTGCGGCCGGGAGGTGCGTTACTGGGGCAAGATTCCCGGCACCACCAGCAGGGCCGTTGGGACGGCCAGCAGCAACAGCGCACCCGCAATGATGAGTGCCTGCAGGCCGGCGCCCAGGCTCGGCGCTGGCGTCAGGAGCCTGCTGAGGCGTGCCGAGGTGGTGGCCGGAGTGTCGATCTGGGCAGAGCTGTCCTGCACCAGCGCCGCGGCCGGAAGTTGCGCCGAACCGCTGGCCACCAAGGCGATGGCTGTGACCAAGGTGGACTTGCTCACCGAACGCAAGGCCACGTCGTCGGCCATGATCTCTATCAGGGAGGAGACCGCCCGCTGGGCGAGCTTGGAGGTGGGCAGCCACGGCAGGGCGGAGCGCCATGCGGCGAAGGCCCAGAGCAGCAGGTGGTGGCGCTGGGTCAGGTGGGTTTGTTCGTGCAACAGCACCGCACGTAATTCCTCGGGGGAGAGCAGTTCAAGGAGACCGTCGGAGAGGACAGTCACCGAGCGTGAACCGCCGGGCAGGCAGTAGGCAACGGGCGCCTGGTGGTTGATGACCACCGTGCCGGGGCGGTCGCGCGAGGGTGAGCTGAGAATGTTCAGCAAGTCCCTATGCCGGCGGCGCTGCTGCTGGATGCGGAAGTATGTCAGCCACAGGGTGAAGACCAGGTGTGCCGAAAGCAGTGCTGCCGCGCTCAGGGCGAAGGCGTGGATCAGTCCCAAAGTGTCCAGGGACTCCGTACCCAGAAAGATGCGGATCAAACCCCGCAAGCCGCTGGCAAGGTTATCGCCCAGGGGCACCAGCCCATAGCAGAGCATGGCGCCGATCATGGACAGGCCACCGGCTAGGGCAATGGATTGCCACAGCACCATGGCGGCAAAGGGCGCACGCGCGGGCCATGGGGCGCGGGCCAAGAATACGGGAACCGGCCAAGCCAAGACAACTGCCAAGGCGGCAAGGAACCAGGAGGTCCAATACATGCTTAATAACCTACAGTGTCTGCGCGGCGGCTGAACCGCCAGCAACCACTCGTGAGAGTGGTAACTAGCGGCCCAGAAGCTTGCGCAGCGTTTCGGCTTCGCCGTCGCTGACGGTGCCAATGAAGCGCGCCAAAACGGCTTCGCGGTCAGTGGCTGAGCCCAAAACCTCAAGCATGAGCTCGGCGGTGTGGTCGGCCCTGCTGGTTACGGCACGGTAGCGGTGTGGGCGTGAGGCGCGTTCGCGCTCCACCAGGCCCTTTTTCTCCAGCCGGGACAGAACTGTCAAGACAGTTGTGACAGCCAAGGGGCGGGATTCCGTTGCGCCGTCATCCCCCGACGGGCGCTGTGAGAGAAGGTCACGCAGGGTGTTGGCCGTGATGGCTTCCTGATGCTCCCACAAGAGGTCCATGACGGCCCTTTCGAGGTCTCCAAGTGTTGCCATTTACTTCCTTAAGTCACGTCGTCCCAATAAGTGTGGCACAAACAACATGTGCCCACGCAATAACTCTACAGCTTTTGACAGCAAAGTTCTACGCAGGGTAGAACTGGTACTTCTACATGTTGTAGAAGTTAGATGTGGTTCTGCAGTTTCACGGATGAGGGGAAGTTAGTGGACGCTCTGGACATAGCCCGGTGGCAATTTGGGATTGTGACGGTTTATCACTTCTTGATGGTGCCACTCACCATCGGTCTTGGCACGCTGGTAGCGATTTTACAAACTCGCTGGCACCAAACCGGCAAAGAAGAATATCTGCGCATGACCAAGTTCTGGGGCAAGCTGTTCCTGATCAACTTCATCATGGGTGTGGCCACAGGCATCGTCCAGGAGTTCCAGTTCGGCATGGCATGGAGTGAATACAGCCGCTTTGTGGGCGACGTCTTCGGTGCCCCGCTGGCCATGGAAGCCCTGCTGGCCTTCTTTGTGGAATCCACCTTCCTGGGCCTGTGGATCTTTGGTTGGAAGAAATTGCCCGCCAAGGTCCACCTCGCCTGCTTGTGGATTGCGGTGGCCGGGTCCATTGTTTCCGCGTACTTCATCCTGGTGGCCAACTCCTGGATGCAGCACCCCGTGGGCGTTGAAATGATCAACGGGCGGCCCCAGATGGTCGACGCCTGGGCCGTTTTCACCAACAACACAGCGATCGTGGCCTTCTTCCACACCATTACCGGGGCCCTGGCGGTAGCCGGCGGCTTCCTGCTGGGCATTTCCTGGTACCAGCTGTGGCGCCGCCGCAAGGACGGCATCGACACCGTTGACGCAACTGGCAAGGTCATAGTGGGGGACTCGGACACCATCCCCGGCCGCGACAAGAGGGACCACGCCGTCTGGATCAAGTCGCTGCGCATCGGCGCCGTGGTTGCCATGATCGCCTTTGCCGGCACCACCATTTCCGGTGACGTCCAGGCAAAGCTCATGTTTGAACAGCAGCCCATGAAAATGGCTGCCGCCGAGGCCGCCTGCCACGACGGCACCGGATTCTCCATCCTCTCCATCGGCGACGTGGGCAGCCGCGACTGCTCCGACGTTGTGGCCGTCATGGAAATTCCCGGCCTGCTCTCCTTCCTGGCCAACGGCGACTTCACCACTGAGGTCAGGGGCGTGAACACTCTGGTGCCCGAGTACCAGGAGCGCTTTGGCACCCACCTCCCCGACGACCCCATGTACGGCCCGCGCGCCGGTGCGGAAATCAACTACGTGCCCATCATGGCCGTCACCTACTGGGGCTTCCGGATGATGATCGGCTTCGGCGGGCTCGCCGCCATGGCCGCCGGGGTTGCCCTGTGGCTCACCCGCAAGGGCACCGTGCCGCGCTCCAAGGGCCTGATGCGCCTGGCCCTGGTAGGCATCCTGGCACCCTTCGGCGCCAATGCGGCCGGCTGGATCTTCACCGAAATGGGCCGTCAGCCCTTTGTGGTGGCCCCCAACCCGGCCATGAGCGGCATTGACCAGGTCTTCATGTTTACCGCCTCCGCCGTCTCGCCCGGCGTATCTGCAGGGGAGATGGTGTTCTCCCTGGTGGCCTTGACAACCGTTTATGCGGTGTTGCTGGTGGTGGAAGTGTCGCTGCTGACCAAGTACATCCGCGGCGGGGTGGTCTCAGCCATGCCGGAGCTGGATGCGACCCAGAAGAAGGACGACGGCGGCACCAGCCCAGGCGGGGAGGGAGACGACGATGTCCTTGCGTTTGCCTACTAGCGCCTCCACCCCCACCACCACGCGATTGCCCACCCCGAGTTGCTGGAGCTAAAGGACTGATGATGGATTTTCTGCCTACTTTATGGTTCATACTGATTGCCGTGCTCTGGGTCGGCTACCTCTTCCTGGAGGGATTTGATCTGGGCGTTGGCATGCTCATGAAGACCTTTGCCCGCGGCGAGAAGGAACGCCGGGTGCTGCTGAACACCGTGGGGCCGGTGTGGGACGGCAACGAAGTGTGGCTGCTCACGGCCGGCGGTGCCACCTTTGCGGCATTCCCGTTCTGGTACGCGTCACTCTTCTCAGCCCTCTACCTGCCCCTGGTGTTTGTGCTGCTCGCGTTGATCTTCCGGGCCGTGGCCTTTGAATACCGCGGCAAGGTCCACTCCGACACGTGGCGCAAGACCTGGGACTGGGCCATTGCCCTGGGCTCCTTCGTTGCCGCCTTCGGCATTGGTGCCATGCTGGCGCTGACCACCACAGGATTGCCGCTGAACGCCAACGGCGACAGGGTTGGCGGCCCCTTTGCCTGGTTCAGCTGGTACGCGGTGCTTGGCGGCCTGGCCGTGGTTGGCTTTGCCGTGATTCATGCAGCCGCCTTCGTTGCTCTCAAGACCGACGGCGACATCCGCCACCGTGCCCGACGCCTAGTGGGGCGGTGGATGCCCGTGGGCCTGCTGCCCCTGGCGCTCTGGGCCATCATGGTTGCGCTCCAGCACGGCAAGTGGTTCAGCTGGGTGCTCATTGCTGTTGCCGTGGTGGCGGCAGTGAGCTCATGGCTCGCCAACCGCGCAGACCGCGAAGGTTACAGCTTCCTGGCCATGGGTGTCTTCCTGGTGAGCGGGGCGGCCGCCATCTTCAGCGCCGTCTACCCCGTGGTGCTGCCGTCAACCCTGGATTCGTTGTGGAACCTGACGGTGGAGAACGCGTCATCTTCCAGCTACACGCTGGGCCTGATGTCCATTGTTGCCGCCGTGGGTGTGCCCCTGGTGTTGGCCTACCAGGCCTGGACGTACTGGGTGTTCCGCAAACGCATCAGCGTTGACAGCTTGCCGGCACCGGTTGACTTTGCCGCTGCCGTTGGCGTCGAAGAAAAGGCAGAAGCCATGGGCGGGAAAGCCTAAGATGAATCCCCGCCCCGTACTGCCGGCAGGCAGATCAACCCGACTGGCACTGGCCGGACTTGCCGGCCTGGCAGCCATTAAAGCTGTGGCCCTGGTCCTGCTCATGGGTGCTTTGGCCCATGCCCTGGGCCAGTGGGCCGCCGGAGCCGCACTGGATATGGTGAAGCTGCAGGTCCAGGGTGGTTTGGGGGCGGGGCTCCTGGGTGCATCGGTGTGGGGCCAGCAGATCCTTGCCCGACGCGCGGCTCTGGGCACCAAGGAGGAACTCCGCGCCAAATTGGTGGCCCACCGCTTGAGCCCCCGGGCAGCTCGCAACGGCGGCAGCACCGGGGCCGTGGGTGCCGAGGGCATGCTGGCCAGCCGCGGCCTGGATGGCCTGGACAACTATTTCAGCGCCTACCTGCCAGCACTTGTCACGTGCGCCGTCCTGCCAGTCATGGTTGGGGTGCAGATACTCATCTCCGACTGGGTCAGTGCCTTGATTGTGGTGCTGACAGTTCCCTTGGTGCCGGTCTTCATGATCCTGATTGGCTTCCACACCCAGGAGCGGGTGGAGCTTGCCGCCAGCGGCTTGGACAGGCTCTCCAACCACGTGCTGGAGCTGGCCCGTGGACTGCCTGTACTGGTTGGCCTGCGCCGGGCAAGAGCCCAACGCAAGGCGTTGGAGAATGTTTGCGAGGCCTACCGCACATCCACCATGGCAACTTTGCGCACCGCATTTCTCTCCTCCATGGCCTTGGAGCTCATCAGCACCATCTCCGTGGCCGTGGTGGCTGTTTTCATCGGCGTCAGGCTGGTCTACGGGGGGATGCCGCTGGAGGCAGGGCTGCTGGCGTTGATGCTGGCCCCGGAATGCTACCGCCCACTGCGAGACCTGGGGGCTGCCCACCACGGCAGCGAGGACGGTGTGGAGGCACTGCGACGCGTCACCCAAATTCTCGACGCCGAAACCGCCGACGCCGGAACCGCTGTGCCAAAAACTGCTCCTGCTGCCGGCCGCGAACGGCTCCACAACGCCGTGCTGTGGACACACCAGCTCACAGTGCGCTACCCCGGGCGGAACGCTGCGGCCGTGGAGAATTTCACGGCGTCCCTTGCCCCCGGTGAGGCTCTTGTTCTGCACACAGCCAGCGGCACGGGAAAGTCAACTATTTTGGCCGCCTTGGCGGGAGTCCTGCCCATCGCCGGTGACGGCGCGGCAGCCATGAGCGGATCGCTGCACGTGCCCGCTCCCGAGGCACTGGTGTATGTGTCCCAACACCCGGTCTTCACCGAGGAAACGGTGCTGGCCGAACTTGCCCTCTACGCTGGTGGACCTGCCGCGGAGGAGGTGGGGGAGCCTTCCCTCATGGCTGCCCTGGCCAGCGTCAACGCGGCCCATTTGGCGTGGCGGACGGTGGTGGATTGCAGTCCCGGCGAACTCCGGCGTGTGGCGGTGGCCCGCGCCCTGGCCCGTATTACGGCGGATCCTGGCGTGGAACTGGCCCTCTTTGACGAACCAACCGCGCATCTTGACCCGGAATCGGCCGCGGCAGTCCGCCAGGCACTTGCAGCCCTCGAAGGCTCCGTGGCAGTGGTTGCGGCCACCCACGATCCGCTGCTGGCGGGCATGCTGGGCTGCATCGGGCGGATTGGCAGCCCCGCCAGCGACGACAGGGCGGCCTCGGCGGATCTGCCGGGCGGTGCGGAGCCAAGCAACCAGCCTGCAGCCCCGCCGCAGGGGCCCGGCCCACAAGACGCTGAAACGCTGCCGCCACTGAGATGGCGCCATCTGCGTCATCTTCCCCTGCTCTCACCACGCTTTGCCGCCGGCGTGTTCGTGGCTGTGCTGGCCATGCTGTGCGCCGCGGCACTCTCAGGAATTTCCGGGTGGCTCATCGTATGGGCTGCCGACCGTCCCCCCATGCTGCACCTGATGACGTTGATCGTGGGCGTGCGGACCTTCGGCATTGGCCGTTCAGTGCTGCGGTACAGCGAACGGCTCCTGGTGCACGACGCCGTCTTCCGCTGGGCCAGCGAACTCCGGCTCAAACTCTGGGACTCCCTGGGCTCCTCGGTGCTGCACTGGGGCAAGCTGACCCGTTCCGGAGGCGCATTGGGCACCCTGGTGGCGGATGTGGATGAACTCCGTGACGCAGTGCCCCGTGCCTTGGTGCCCATCCCGGCAGCCATCCTGTCCTACGGTGCCGTGCTGCTCACCACGTTCCTGCTGGTCCCGGAGGTGGCGGGTCTGGTGGCTATTTTGGGCGTTCTGGCCCTGGTGGTGCTGCCCATCTTGGTCCTTGCCGCCCAGCGCAAGGCCTCCGCAGCCGCCGCCGTGCACCGGGTGTGGCTGGCAGGACGTGTCACCACCCTGTTGGCGGCGGCCGAGCAGCTCGCCGCCAATGGTGTCGGCGGCGTCCAAACCGCGCGGTTCGTAAGGCAGGATGCACAGGTAGCCAAACCGCTGCGCCGCCTGGCCTGGGCCGACGGCTTGGGGCAAAGTGCCGTGACGGTGCTGACTGCCGTGGCGGCCGTGGCCGTCACCATTGCTGCGATAGGCGCCGGTGTGGATCCGCGTGCCGCAGCCGTGGCGGCCCTGCTCATGCTCGCGTTGTCGGAGCCGTTCGCCCAGTTCATCGAGGCCGTCTCCGCGCTGCCGGCCCTGGCCACACTCATGCGCAGAACCCTACCTCTGCTCGACGTTGCACCCACAGTGGTTGCCGAGCAGGACGAAATTCAGCAGGCGGCCAGCTCGGCTGCGGCCGTCCCGGTCACCACAGCGTCAGTGGAGGCCATTGCGGCGCGCTACCCGAAGGCGCAGGAGCCGGTATTTGCCCAGGTCAGTGGCGGGGTCCGGCGGGGCCAATGGTGGAGCGTGAGCGGCCCGTCGGGTTCGGGAAAATCAACGCTGCTGGCAGTGCTCTTGGGCTTCCTGCATCCGGAGGCTGGGCGATACACGCTCAACGGCGAGCCGGCGCGGGCCGCCACCCTGGCACGCATCGCGTGGTGCCCGCAGGACGCCTACCTGTTCAATTCCACCCTGCGCGCCAACCTTGCCCTGGCCAGGCCGGCCGCCAGCGCGCCCTCGGATGAGGACTTGGCGCAGGCGCTGGGCACCGTGGGTCTTGGGCCGTGGTTCCAGTCTCTGCCGCTGGGCCTGGACACGCGCGTGGGACCCGGCGGGCACCATCTCTCCGGCGGCCAGCGGACCCGGGTGTCGGTGGCCCGGACGCTGGTGGCGGGGGCCGACGTCGTCCTTCTTGACGAACCCACCGCCCACCTGGGGCAGGACGAGTCCGGGACACTGGTGGCTGAGCTGCGGGGTGCCTTGGCCGGCGCCGCGGTGGTGCTGGTGACGCACGACGACGAACTCGCCCAAGGCGGTGACTCTCACCTGCGTCTGGGTGCTTCGCAGGGGTTGCCGGTGGGTGCCGGGAGTTAGGCTGGGGGAATGACATCGAAGCAAACTGTGCCCTGGCCCGTGGCTACCGGGCTGGCTTTCCGGCCGCTGGCTGTGGCGGATGCCGGCGCGTGGCTGTCGCTGGTGGTGCGCATTGCCGAGGCGGAGGACGCGCCCTGGCATGACCAGCGCTCGGACCTCATGGAGGTCCTGGGGTCCGCGGCCAATCCCGCGGTGGACAATACGCTAGTGGGTATTGATGAAGACGGTGTGCCCCGTGTGTACGGGTACGTGACAAAGAATGCTGGCGGGCCCGTGGCGTTCCTCTTTGGCGGTGTGGATCCGCACTGGCAGCGCAGGGGAATCGGTGCCGCCGTGCTGGGGTGGCAGCAGGATGTGGCGAGGGCCCGATTCGCCGCAGAGGGCCAGGCCGGGGCGGCCGCCCGGTGCTTCTCCCGTGCAGAAAATGCCGCGCATGCAGCGCTGCTGACGACTGCCGGCTTTGGCATGGTGCGGTACTTCAGCGAAATGGAAAGGCCGCTCACCGGGATTCCAGCGCCCATGGCCGCCCGTGGCGTTTCGGTGGTACCTTTCACGCCTGCGCTGGGTGAGGCCGTGCGACTGGCCCACAACGAAGCTTTCGCCGACCATTGGGGATCGGAATCCCGCAGCCCCGAAAAGTGGGAGGTCTTCTTGAAGCACGAAAGTTTTCGGCCGGATTTGTCCGCCGTGGCCGTTGATCGGGCCACCGGTGAGGTGGCCGGGTACCAAATGTCCATGTACGACGCCGACGCGTTCGCCAAGGAGGGTCGCCGCTGCGGCTACACGGACATTCTGGGGGTGCGCAGGGCCTGGCGCGGCCGTGGCATTGCCCCGGCGCTCCTGATTGATGCCATGGCGCGCTATAAGGCGGCTGGCATGGACGCGGCAACCCTGGATGTGGACACCGACAACCCCAGTGGTGCCGTGGCCCTCTACAAGAATCTGGGTTACTCAGCCATCCCGGGGCGTGTCACCGTCGCCTGGGACAAGCACCTCTAAACTCTTCAGGCGTCGATGTCGTGAAGGTGGTGGATCACATCGTGCAGAAAATAGCCCGACAGCGTCACCACGGTGAACTCTGACCCGTTGCTGCGCAGGCCGCGCCGCTGCCAGGCCTCGAGTGGCGCGGCGCCAAAGGCGGACGCGGCATCGAGACCGTTTTGCACCAGGTCCGCCTGCACCTCGTCGGGATCCAGCTGGGAGTAGCCGCCCTCAACGGCCGCCTGGTCCTGGTCCCAATTGGCAAAGGTGGGATTGTCCTGGCTGAGCATGAGCTCCAGCCGGGTGGTGAAAACCTCAAACACGTCCCGGACGTGGGCGCTGTACTCCAGCACCGACCAGGTGGCGGGATTGGGCCGTTCCTCAACGTTGGGGCGCCTGAGCGCTGCCTGCCAGCGGGGCAAAAGGGCCGGAATGGTTGTTCCCACGGAGGCCGGTGTGACCTCCTGGGCGTTGAATCCGCACTCGGGGCACGGTATGGATAAAACCCATGTCCAGTCTTTATTGTCAGCAGTGATGGCCATGGATTTAGTCTATGCCGCCGGCTCCCGGCGTTGCGTTTTACGACGGCCCCGCGCGACTGGCACGAGCTGGGGATCAGTCGCCAGGCAGCTCGAACGCCTCCTGCGTGCTGGCCGGAATGGGTGCCGGATCCGTACTGGGTGCGGGGGGAATGCCGGGTGTGACCGGATTCCCCGCAGCACCGGCTGCTGCGCTACCGCCAGCAGTGCCCGTGCCAGCCCCGCCCGGGACACCACCGGAGAGGCTGGGCCCAATCAGATCAATACTGGCCCCCAGTGCCACGCCGGATCCGTCGCGGTGCCCGTGTTCCACCGGCAGGGCCCGTGCCACACCGGTGCTGGAGGAGGCCTTGGCGGGTCCGTGGCCGGCCCAGGCAGCCAGCAGGGAGTCTTCGCCCTTGAGGAACCGGTGGGCACGCACGCCGCCGGTGGCCCGGCCCTTGGCGGGGTACTCGCTGAGGGCTGTCACCTTGGCGGAGCCCTGCGGGGTTCCCGGCAGGGCGTCCTGCCCGCCGGAAATGGTGACCACCACGGCGTCGGGGTCGGTGGGGGAGACAACGCTGAAGCTCAGCACAGCATCCCCGGCAGCCAGTTTGATGCCTGCCATGCCACCCGCCGTGCGCCCCTGCGGACGCACATTGGCGGCACTGTACCGAAGCAATTGGGCGCCCTGGGTGATAAACACAAGATCGTCGTCGTCCGTGGAAACACCTGCGCCCACCACAAAGTCCTTGGGCTTGAGGGCGATGAACTCCCAGTCGTCGCGGTTCAGCGGGTACTCGGGGGTGACGCGCTTGACCACCCCGGCGGCTGTGCCCACGGCAAAAACAGCATTCAGCGGCACAAAGCCCACCAAGGTCTCGCCCTTGGTCAGCGTGATGAAGTCCTTGGCGGCAACACCACCGGCCAAGTTGGGCAACGCGGCGGTGGGCGGCAGCACGGGCATGTCCACCACCTGTAGGCGAAGCATGCGGCCCAGTGAGGTCAGGGCGCCAATTTCGGAGCGGGCAGTGGTCTTGAGCACCGAGGAGAACACATCGTGCTTGCTCCGCCCGCCGGATTCCACCAGCGGGTCCGCCGTGTTGGTGCGGGCAATCTGGCCGGTGGCGCTCAGGAGCACCCAGCAGGGGTCATCGGCGATTTCCAGGGCCAGGGGGGCGGACTTGCCGGCGGGGCCTGCGGCCAGGGCCTTGGCAACCGACGGTGCCAGCGCCTCGGATTCCAGCAGCACGGTGCGGCGCGGGGTGGCGTACTTGCTGGCCACTTCTCCCAGCTCGTCCGTGACGAGCTGGCGCAGCAGCTCCTCGGAACCAAGGATCGCCGCCAGGGAGGCAATTTCGCGGCGCAAATCATCGCGCTCGGCTTCCAGCTTGACCATGGAGAAGCGGGTCAGCTGGCGCAGCTGCAGGTCCAGGATGTAGTTGGCCTGAATCTCGGACAGATCATAAATGGCCATGAGCCGTTCACGGGCCGCCGCAACCTCATCCGAGCTCCGGATGATTTGGATGACCTCATCGATGTCCACAATGGCTATGAGCAGGCCCTCAACCAGGTGCAGACGGTCCTGCTTCTTGCCCAGTCTGAAGGTGGTGCGACGCCGGACCACGTCCAGGCGGTGCGCCACGAACACGTGCAGCAGGGGGAGCAGGCCAAGGGTTTGCGGCTGCCCGTCCACCAGGCAGACGTTGTTGATGCCGAAGGATTCCTCCAACGGCGTGTACCTGTAGAGCTGCTCCATGACGGCTGCCGGGTTGAAACCGTTCTTGAGTTCAATGACCAGGCGCAAGCCATTCTTCAGATCGGAAAGGTCAATGAAATCGGCAACACCCACAACCTTGTTGTTGGTCAGGGCGTCCTTGAGTTTTTCCCTGACCTTTTCCGGGCCCACCAGGTACGGCAGCTCGGTGACAACCAGGCCAACGCGGCGCGGGGTGAGCTGTTCAACGGTGATCTTGGCGCGGGTCTTGAAGGAGCCGCGACCGCCGGCGTAGGCGTCGCGGATGCCCTGCAGGCCCACGATGCGCCCGCCGGAGGGCAGGTCGGGGCCCGGCACATACGCCATGACGTCCTCGAGTGTGGCGTGCGGGTTGGCAATCAGGTGCTGGGCTGCCGCAATGACCTCGCCCAGGTTGTGCGGGGCCATGTTGGTGGCCATGCCCACGGCAATGCCGCTGGCGCCGTTGACCAGAAGGTTGGGGTAGGCCGCCGGCAAAACGGAGGGCTGCATCATCTGGCCGTCATAGTTGGGCACAAAGTCCACAACGTTTTCATCCAGGTTGCCCGTCAGCTCCAGCGCGGCCGCGGCAAGGCGGGCCTCGGTGTAGCGAGGGGCGGCGGGGCCGTCGTCGAGCGAGCCAAAGTTTCCGTGGCCGTCAATGAGTGGCAGGCGCAGGGTCCAGTCCTGGGCCATGCGCACCATGGTGTCGTAGATGGCGGAGTCGCCGTGGGGGTGCAGCTTTCCCATGACCTCACCCACCACGCGGGCACTCTTGACGTGGCCCTTCGCAGGAAGCAGGCCCATCTCGCTCATCATGTACAGGATGCGTCGCTGCACCGGCTTGAGGCCGTCGCGGGCGTCCGGCAATGCCCGGGAGTAAATCACCGAATAGGCGTACTCCAGGAACGAGCCTTCCATCTCCGTTGAAACATCAATGTCAACAATGTTCTCAACGAAGTCTTCAGCGAGGGTGCCGTCGGTGGGGCGTTGGCGCTTGGCCATGATGGAGAGGGTTCCTTTTCTTTACTAAGTGTGTTGCGGGCGGACATAGACGCACAAAAACAAATCATGTCGGTACAGTGATTCTATGGTGAAGCCAGAGACCGCACCCGTTTATCCGGCCCATTGGGAGGCCGATGTTGTGCTGCGCGACGGCGCAACAGGGCATTTGCGCCCCATGACGCCCGCCGATGCCGACGCCGTGCAGGCATTTCACATGGCGCAGTCCCAAAATTCCATCTATATGCGCTTCTTTACCTACAAATCCAAACTGACGGCCAAGGAATTGCGCCGCTTTACCGAACTTGACTACCGGGACCGTGTGGCGTTTGTCATTACCCGCGGGGCCGAAATTATTGGCATTGGCCGTTATGACAGGTTGAACGATCCCACCGAGGCCGAGGTGGCCTTCAACGTTTCCGACGCCCATCAGGGCCGCGGCCTTGGGTCAATCTTATTGGAACACTTGGCCGCCGCCGCGCGGGAAAACGGCATTGACAAGTTCTCCGCCGAGGTGCTGCCGGAGAACCGGAAAATGATCCAGGTTTTCTCCGAGGCCGGGTATGAGGTCCACAGGCATTTTGACGACGGCGTCATCTCCCTCTACTTCGAGATCGACCCCACGGAAAAATCGCGTGCCGTCATGGAATCCCGCGAGCACAGGGCGGAGGCCCGCAGCGTGGCGGCCTTGGTGGCGCCGGCGTCGGTGGCCGTTATCGGGGCCAGCCGGGCGTGGGGGAGCATCGGCCAGCAACTGCTGGAGCACGTGGTGGAGGGCAATTTCACCGGTGCCGTGCACGCCGTCAACCAGGAGGCCTTGGAGGTTTCCGGCATGATGCCATACGCCAGCATTGCCCAAGTGCCGGGGCCGGTGGATTTGGCCATCATCGCCGTCCCCTATGACCAGGTCCCGGCCGTGGTGGAGCAGTGCGGCCAGGCAGGGGTGAAGGGCCTGATCATTGCCACGGCGGGTTTTGCCGACGACGGCGAACGCGGCCTGGCGCGCCAGCGCGCCCTGGTGCGCCAAGCCCGGGCGAACGGCATGCGGCTGGTGGGTCCGGCGTCGTTGGGGCTTGCCAACACCGACCCGGCCGTCTCACTCAACGCCTCCATGGCTCCTGCCCTGCCGGCCAAGGGTGGACTGGGCATCTTCACCCAGTCAGCCGCCCTGGGCGTTTCCCTGTTTGCCTCGCTCAGCCGCCGGGACGTGGGCATTTCCACAGTGCTCTCGGCGGGGAACCGGGCGGACGTGTCCGGCAATGACATGATGCAGTTCTGGGAGGATGACGCCAACACGACGGCGTGCGGGCTCTACCTTGAATCGATTGGCAATCCGCGCAAATTTGCCCGCATTTCGCGGCGCCTGGCCCGGAGTAAGCCCGTCATTGTGGCCAAGTCCGACTCCATGGGGCTGCGGCTGCCGCCGGGCCATGTGGTGCGGACCACGCAGGCACCGGCTGGTGCGCTGGATGCCATGCTGCGCCAATCCGGGGTGATACGTGTGAACACCATTGAGGAGCTCTCCGACGTGGCGCAGCTGGTGGTGGGCCAGCCCCTACCCCAGGGGCCCGGGCTGGCCATCATTGGCAACTCGGCGGCGCTGGGCGCGGTGGTGGCCGACGCCGCTGAGCACCTTGGCCTGAAGGTTGCCACCCTGCAAGCGGATCTGCTACTTGACGTGGGCCAGTCCAGGGCGCTCCCGCTACTCAAACGGTCGGTGCTGAAGGGGCTGGCGGGGGCCGATTCGGCCATTGTTACGCTGCTGCCGGTGATTGGCCTGCCGGTGGAGACCATCGCAGCTACATTGCAGGAGTGCTCCGTCGAGTCCGGCAAGCCGGTACTGGCGGTGTTCACGGGAATTGTTGACCCCCGAATCCACGTCAACCGGCAAATGGCCGCCACCAAAACGCTGCCCGCCTACTCCAGCCCGGGGGCCGCCGTCGCCGCCCTTGCAGCAGTGAGCCGCTACGCCCATTGGCTCACCCTCGAGGCACCCGTCTTCGAGACACCCTCCGGTGTCAACCCGGAAGCCGTCACGGCTCTGTTGGACACCTGGCTGGAGGGTGTCACCACGGAAGAACTCACCACGCTGGCGCCGGAACAAACCCGGGAGTTGCTGGGGCTCTATGGCATCACTGTGCTGGAGTCTGTGCCGTTTGGCAGCGACGATGCGGCTGTTGCTGCGGCCGAACGCTTGGGCTGGCCAGTGGCCGTCAAGACCCTGGACCCCAGCCTGCGGCACCGCCTTGACCTGGGAGGAGTGCGGATCAACATTGAAAATGCCGACTCCCTGCGACGCAACATTAGTCAGATGCGCAAATACCTCCAGCCGTACGGCAGCAAGGAGCTGGAGGTGCAGTCGATGGCGGAGGTGGGCCAGTCGTGCACCCTGCGGGCCATTGAGGACCCGCTGCTGGGCCCGGTGGTTTCCTTTGGCCTGTCCGGGGATGCCGTCAACCTCCTCGATGACTGGGCGCACCGGGTGCCGCCGCTGTCCGTGGCCGACACCGCTGAGTTGGTGCGCTCACCCAGGGCTGCGGTAAAACTCTTCGGCTACGAGGGACTGCCGGCAGGCAACGTCAATGCCCTGGAGGACCTGGTGGCACGCATTGCCATGCTCAAGGAGGAGCATCCGGAGATTGCGTGGATGGAGTTCAAACCCCTTTTGGTGGGGCCCACCACTGTGAGCGTGCTCTCCGCAGAACTGCGCATCGGCAACCCCGCGCAACGCACCGACAGTGCACGCCGGGCCATGATCTCCTAGGTTTTGGCTGCTGGGCCCGCCCTGCCGCCGTGCTCCCATGCTGGGCCCAGTTCGCAACGTTGGCCCCAAAGTGCAAAAATGGAGCCTATGAACAGCTTCGGAGCCGGCGCCCCGGCCAATACCAAGGGCCGCGATCTGGAATCCGCGCTCCAGCGGTCAGGTTTTTATCCCCGCCTTGTTGCCGACGTGGTCAACGACGCCCTGGACGGTGCGGAAAGCCTGGCCCACCTGGTGCACCTGGAAACCCACTTTGACAGGACAGAGGTGCACCGCCACATCACTGTTCTGGTGCTGACGGCGGAGATGCTTGTCATCACCCATGTTGATGACCACCAGCTCGATGAGTCGGGGGAGCAGATGGTGGCCCAAGTATCCACCGAATCGGTCCCGGCCAGCCAGATCAAGTCTGTTGTACTCAGCTACATTTACGCCCAGCCGCAGGACTACAAGCCATCGGACCCGGCCCGTGAACTGACCCTGTCCATCGCCTGGTCCGGCGGCCAGCGCGTGGAGATGGGTCCCACAACCTGCGGGGATCCCAATTGCGACTCCGACCACGGCTACTCCGGCACCATTGTGCAAGAGGACATTGCCCTGCGCATCAGCGCCGAAGCTGAGGGCTTGCAGGCTGTGGCGGACGCCAAGGCGTTTGCGCGGGCGCTGCGAGCCGTCAACACCGGCACGGCCGCCCCCACCCATGCTGAACTGGGAACCTCCAAGTTCCCGGCCTTTGGCGCACGCCTGGGCCGCTCACATTACCGCCGCTGACGCCGTGGGGGAGCTGCTGCCTGCTGCGCTGCCTGGTTTGAACCAGCCCGAGCTGCCGGCGGCACCCTTCTACGGCCGGGCCTCGATTGGCGATGTTTTCACCAGCGCCGCAGCCGCACTGGGTGTTGCCAACTTTGAGAATGTGTTGAAGCTGCCCACTGCGCCGCGGATCTGCGTGGTCCTGGTGGATGGCCTGGGTAAGGCGTTGCTCAAGCAACGGTCTGGGCATGCGCCCTTCCTGCGTGGTGTGCAGGCCGAGGATTCCGCCGGCGAGCACCCCCGCACCCTTCATGCCGCATTCCCCAGCACCACCTCCACCTCGTTGACGTCTCTGGGCACTGGTGCCGTCCCCGGCCAGCATGGCATGGTGGGCTACGACGTGCTGGATCCGCGCCAGGACAAGGTGGTCAATCTCCTGGGCCAGTGGGATCCCGGTGTTGACCCCCTGCGCTGGCAACCGCTCCCCACAGTGTTTGAACAGATCACCGGCGAGGTGCCGTGCACCACCGTGAGCCTGCCGCACTTTGCCAGTTCGCCCATGACCCGGGCCGCGCTACGTGGCAGCACCTTCATTGGCACCAGCAACGTCCATGCCCGGGTGGAGGAGGCAGCTGCTGCATTGGCGGCCACGCCCAAGGCACTCGTGTACCTGTATTGGAGCGAACTGGACAAGGCCGGTCACGCCCACGGCACCGATTCCGCCCAGTGGGAGCACCAATTGGAGGAGCTCGACGCCGGCATGAAGCGTCTGGCGGCAACGGTCCCTCCCGACACCTTGATCCTGCTGACAGCCGACCACGGAATGGTTGATGTGCCGCGCTCCGCCCGGATTGACTTCTCCATATTCCCCGAACTGGTCGACGGCGTGCGCCATACAGCTGGCGAGCCGCGCATGGTGCACCTGTATCTGGAACCTGATGCCACCGCCGAGTCTCGGGAACAGCTGATGGCTGCCTGGGTGGAGCGCTTCGGCAAGAAGGCGTGGGTGGTCAGCCGCGAGCAGGCCATTGCTGCTGGCTACTTTGGGGCCGTGGGCGAGTCCGTGGCCGCCCGCATTGGCGATGTGCTGATTCTGGCCCGTGAAAGCATTGCGTTCTACGATCTACGCCGCGTCCGCGCCCAGGCGATGGAAGTAGTGGGCCAGCACGGCTCCATCACCAAGTCCGAGCGTGAGGTCCCGCTGCTGCGCATCCCGGTCACGGCCAAAACTGTCAGAGCCAAGAGCAAGCGCCGCTAGCAGTCACGGCAAACAACTGACTGTGAGTCTTGTATGTAGCTGGTCTGGGACTAGCTGGCAGAGTAGGTAGCGGCTGTACCATCTGATGAATGTGACTCAGCAACTGACTGGCTCCGTGAGGATG
>NZ_JBTNDR010000023.1:0-62540 GCF_054510895.1 Arthrobacter sp. HLT1-20
CTCTCCGTGTGGGGAGAGGGTGTGTTTTGCTTCTTTCCCCCCCACCCCCCCCCCCCCCCCCCCCTCCTCCCAGGCGCGCGTAGAGGGTGTCCTCTTTTTCCACGAGCGTCAGGACGTCGTACGTCGCCACGATTTCTCCACTCTGGTTGTGCAGAATGGCATCCCAGCAGACCTCGCCGTAGTCGTCGGTGACGCGAGGGGTGATCTTTTTGGCCGTCAGCGTCACGCGGATCGAATCCCCGGCGGCCACAGGCGTGATGAAGCGCAGGGATTCCAGCCCGTAGTTGGCCAGCACCGGCCCCGGCGCCGGCTCCACGAACAGCCCCGCCGCCCAGGACACCAGCAGGTACCCGTGCGCCACGATGCCCGGGAAGAACGGGTTCCTCTCCGCGGCCTCGGCGTCGGTGTGCGCATAGAAGGTGTCCCCGGTGGAGTTCGCAAACGCCGTGATCTCCTCCAGCGTCACCGGGCGTAGCCCGGACGCAAAGGCATCCCCGATCCGCAGCTCGGCCAGCGACTTCCGGAATGGGTGGACCGCGCCGGGCACGGCCCCAAACTCCGCGGAGCCGGCCGCCACCCGGTCGGCACCGCTGTGCCACACCCCGGTGATGGCGGTGAGCATGTTGGGCGAACCCTGGATGGCCGTGCGCTGCATGTGGTGTTTGACCGAACGGATGCCGCCCAGTTCCTCGCCGCCGCCCGCCCGGCCCGGCCCACCGTGCACCAAATGCGGCACGGGCGAACCGTGGCCGGTGGAGGTGCGGGCATCCTCACGATTGAGCACCAGCACGCGACCGTGGTGGGCGGCAATGCCCGTCACCAATGCCAGTGCCGTGGCCGGATCGTTCGTGCAGACCGTCGCCACGAGCGACCCCGCCCCCAGCGCGGCGAGCCTGACCGCCTCGCTGACATCCCCGTCGTGCGTTTCATAGCCAATCACACTGGACACCGGGCCAAAAGCCTCCAGGGAGTGGGCCTCTGGGGCCTCGGCGTCGGCCCAGCTCAGCAGCACAGGCGTCATGAACGCGCCATCGACGACGGCGCCCACGGTGCCGTCCGTGCGGGTCACCTCCGGTGCATCGAGGGTCCCGTAGGCCAGTTCGCCACCGGCGGCGAGCATGGTCTCGACGGCCGAGCGGACGTCCGCCAGCTGTTCCAGCGAGGCGAGCGCACCCATGGTGACTCCCCCTGCCCGGGGATCCCCCACCACCACACGTTCGTTGATCCGCGCACTGATGGCGTCGATGACGGCCTGCTTGAGCTCGTTGGGGACGATGGCGCGGCGGATGGAGGTGCACTTTTGACCGGCCTTGACGGTCATCTCAGTGACCACTGACTTGATAAAGGCCTCGAATTCGGGCGTTCCGGGGACGGCGTCGGGGCCCAGGATGGCGGCGTTCAGCGAGTCGGTTTCGGCGGTGAAACGGACCCCGCCAAATGCCACGTTGGGGTGGCTTTTGAGCGTGTTGGCGGTGGTGGCGGAGCCGGTGAAGGACACCATGTCGCGGTAGTCCAGGACGTCCAGCAGGGTGCGGGCCGAGCCGGAGACCAGTTGCAGAGCGCCGGCCGGCAGGATCCCCGATTCGACGATGGCGCGCACGGCGGCCTCGGCCAGGTAGCCGCTGGGCGTGGCGGGCTTGACGATCGTGGGCACCCCGGCCAGAAACGCCGGGGCGAACTTCTCCAGCATGCCCCACACGGGGAAGTTGAAGGCGTTGATCTGGGCGGCGACGCCGGGGACCCGGGTGTAGATGTGCTCGCCGATGAACGATCCGTCCTTGGACAGTACCTCCACCGGGCCGTCAACAATCACGTTCGAGTTGGGCAGTTCGCGCCGCCCCTTGGAGGAAAACGTGAACAGCACGCCAATGCCGCCGTCGATGTCCACCATGGAATCAATCTTCGTGGCACCCGTCCGGGCCGAGACCTCATACAGGTCCTGCCGGCGGTCATTGAGGAAGGCGGCAAGTTCACGCAGCTTCAGGGCGCGCTCGTGGATGGTCAGTTTTCCGAGGCTGGCCTGGCCCACCGTTCGGGCATGCTCGACGGCGGCGCCCAGGTCCAGTCCCTCGGCGGACACCCGGGCCAGCACCTCACCGGTGCTGGCGTCGCGGGCGTCGGAGCCCGTGACACCGCTGGCCGGCGTCCACCATGCGTCTTGGATGTAACTCGGAACAGTCTCAATTGACGGTGCAGCGGTCATCGTTGACCCGTCCTTTCTGTGGTGGTCATGGCTGTGGTTGGTCTTGGTGCGGGGCCCTAGGCCCAGTGGAAGAATCCTTGTCCGGTCTTGCGGCCCAGCTCGCCGCGGGCCACCAAGTCGTACAGGATCTGCGGCGGCGCAAAACGTTCACCGAGCGTTTCGGCCAGGTATTCGGCAATACCCAAGCGCACGTCCAGACCCACAATGTCGGTGGTCCGCAGGGGTCCGGTGGGGTGTTTGTAGCCCAGCACCATGGCGTTGTCGATATCCTCCGCACTGGCCACACCCTCTTCCAGCATGCGCATGGCCTCCAACGCAATGGCCACGCCCAGCCTGGAGGAGGCGAAGCCCGGTGAATCGTTGACCACCACGGCCGTCTTGCCCAACGCCGCCACCCAGCCCCGCGCCGCCGCCACCAACTCCTGACTGCTTTGCCGCGCAACCACAACCTCGATCAGGGTGGACGCCGGGACCGGGTTGAAGAAGTGCAGGCCGATGAAGTTTTGCGGGCGGGCCAATTCCGCGGCCAACCCCGTCATGGACAGGGATGAGCTGTTGGAGGCCAGCATGGCACTCTCCGCCAGATGCTCTTCCACCCGCTGCAGCGAGGCCACCTTGAGCTCCCAGATCTCTGGCACCGCCTCCACCACCAGCTCGCAAGGGGCAAAGTGGGCATAGTTGGTGGACAGTCTCAGGCGTTTCATAATGGGCTCAGCGGTTGCCTCGGGTCCGCCGGCCAACCCCATTTCCACAGACTTGTCCACGGCTTGGGCCACGCGCACATGGGCACCGGCCACGGCTTCAAGATCGCGCTCCACCACCAGCACCCGGCAGCCAGCCAGCAGGAAGGCGTGGGCGATGCCGGCACCCATGCGCCCACCGCCCAGAACACCCACGAACTGAGGGAGCGTCGGCGAAAAAGCCCCCACATCGGCAGGAGCGTCGGGTGTGGATGTCATTGTTTTCTCCTGTCCAAAAACGCCTGCATGCGCGCCAACTTGGCCGGGGACTCAAACAGTTCGGCCTGCGCCAGGTTGTCCACCTCGGGGTGGGCCCCGCGCGGCTCATGGAAGACGTGCTTGGTGGCCTGCACGGCCAGCGGATCTTGGCGGGCTATGGTGTCGGCGAGCGCGTGGGCTGCTGTGAGGAGGTCTGCGGATTCCACCAGCTCGGTGATGAGCCCTACGCGCAGGCAGCCCTCCCCCGTGAGTGTCCGCCCCGCGAGCAGGATCTCCTTGGCCAGCGGCTCTCCCACCAGTTCCTTCAACCGCCAGGTGGCACCGGCCGCGGCCATGATGCCCAGGCTGGTTTCCGGCTGGCCCATGCGCAGGGCACGGGTGCCGATGCGGAAGTCCGCGGCGTAGGCCAACTCGGCCCCACCGCCCAGCGCGTATCCGTCCAGGGCGGCAATGACGGGCATGGGGAGTTTGGCGATCCTGGCGAAAAGGCCAGAGTTGATGCCGGCCAGGGCATCCTTGCCGCGGCGCCCGATCAGCTCGGCAATGTCTGCCCCGGAGGCGAAGATCCCCGGCGTGCCGGTGGCCTCGTCGCCCGGGCTGCCGGAAAGAATCAGCACCTTGGGCGTGGCTTCCAGATGCGCACAGACGGCGTGGAGCTCGGCCACCATCTGAGCGTCAATCGCATTCCGCACGGCGGGCCGGTTGAGCTGCACGGCCACGCGGTCGTCCCCCTCGGTGACCAGCAGCGTGGCGAACGTGGCGGCGTCGAGGCGGGTGCCGGCGTCGTCCATCACAGCCCCTCCACGAGCAGGGCGGCACCCTGGCCGACGCCCACGCACATGGTGGCCAGCCCAATCCCGCCGGGTTCCTCGCGCTCCAGCCGGCCCAGCAGCGTAATGACGATCCGTGAGCCGGAGGAGCCCAGCGGGTGGCCCAGGGCGATGGCACCGCCGCTGTTGTTGACGGTGCCCGGGTCCAGGCCGAGCTCGCGGATGCAGGCCAGCGACTGGGAGGCGAACGCTTCATTGAGCTCCACTGCACCCAGTTGACCCACGCCGATCCCCTGCCGTTGGAGGATTTTTCGGGAGGCGGCGACCGGGCCCAGGCCCATGATTTCCGGGGCCAGCCCCGCCGCGGCACCGTCCAGGATTCGGGCGCGCGGGGTCAGGCCGTACTTTTCCAGGGCGCGTTCCGAGGCGACAATGACGGCGGAGGAGCCGTCGTTGAGGGAGGAGGCGTTGCCGGCCGTGACCACTGAGCCGCCCTTGACCACGGGGCGCAGCCCGGCCAAGACTTCCAGTGTGGTGCCGGCGCGCGGGCCCTCGTCGGTGTCCACGGTGATCTCCCCGCGACGGGCCTTCACGGTGACAGGGACAATTTCATCGCGGAAGTGCCCGGCGGCGATGGCGGCGAGCGCGCGTTCATGGGAGCGGACGGCGAAGGCATCGCAATCTTCGCGGCTGACGTTGCAGCGGCGGGCCACCTCCTCGGCGGTTTCCGGCATCGAGGAGCTCATTTTTCCGTTGCGGGACAGTTCGCCGGAGAGGAAGGCTGGGTTGGTGAAGCGCCAGCCGATCGAGGTGTCAAAGGTTTCCCCTGGCTTGGCAAAGGCTTGCTCCGGTTTGGCCATGACCCAGGGTGCGCGGGACATGGATTCCACCCCGCCCGCCACCACAAGATCCGCCGCCCCGGCCTTGACCATCTGGCTGGCCAGGGTGATGGCGCTCATTCCCGAGGCGCACAGCCGGTTCACGGTGAGGCCGGGGACAGTGTCCGGGAAGCCAGCCAGCAGCCACGCCATGCGGGCCACATTGCGGTTTTCCTCGCCGGCACCGTTCGCGTTGCCGAGGATGACCTCGTCGACGCAGGCCGGGTCGATCCCGGTGCGGGTCATGAGTTCCTTGATGCTCAGGGCCGCAAGGTCATCGGGCCGTACGGAGCTGAGCGCGCCGCCATAACGTCCCACGGGCGTGCGGACCCCACCCACCAGGAAAGCCTGCGGTGTTCCTGCGGCCATGAGTAAACCCTTCGAACGCGCCTTGCCGGCGTAGCTGGTGCCGCCGCCGGGAACGGTCCGTCAATTTACCGACCGTTCGTTCTATAAATATTCCATGCGATGGCGGGGTGGTCAATGGGCGCACACCGGGAGGGCCCTCCGGTCACATCACCGCCACAAGATTGACAGGCAAACTAGTTAATCAGACAATATAGTCATGGATACGAATGAGGCGGACACCTCCGCAGTCCCTTGGCCCAGCGATTGGCTGCGCGCCATTCTGGGTTTGAGCGTATTGCAGGTGCTCACCCACGGACCGTCGTATGGCTATGCCATCACCACAACACTGGCAAAGGCGGGTTTGGGACCAATCAAGGGCGGAACGCTATACCCGCTCCTGACCCGCTTTGAGGTGGCTGGTTGGGTCAGCACCGAGTGGCGGGCCGGCACTCAAGGACCGGGGCGAAAATACTTTTCACTTACCCCAGCGGGGCAGGCCGAGCTGGCGGGCCAGCTGGCACTCTGGCGCCGCTTCAGCACCACTACCACCGACCATTTCTTCCCGGGGGAACACCATGAACATTGACAAACACATCAGTTCCGCTCGCGACCACGCGGAACAAGAGTGGCTGGATGAGCTGATCCTTGAGCTGCGGATCCGCGAGGTCACCGGCGCCGCCATTGGTGAAACAGTGGCCTCCGTCAAGGAATTCATGGCCGACTCCCGGACGCCCCCACTGGAAGAGTTCGGCACTGCCCGGGACTACGCCAACACTCTGGATTTGCCGACGATCCCGGCTGGCAAAACCCGGAATGCTGTGTTGCGGGCCGGGATCGGGATCGCCGGGTTCTTTGGCTTCAATGTCGCCATGTTGCCCTGGCTGCACCACGAGCAACTCTCCATGAACGCCCTGGAAGTGCTGTGGATGCTGGTGCCGTTGATACTCGTCGCCACACTGCCGCTCTACTTGAACGCCGGCATCCGAAGGATGTGGGTCCTGGCAGCTGCCTACTGCGTTGGCATGCTCGCCATGATCTTGTCCTCCGTGGCTGCCCCACAGCCCGGTGAGCAGCCCTGGATCTCAGTGAACCCCGGCCCTCTTCTGCTCACCAGCGTCCTGGCCATGCTCGCGGTGTCGGTGGCAGGGACCATCAGTGCCACCCGGGACCCCGACGACCGGCTACGGGACCCCCTGGAGAATCTGCGCGCCGCGCGCCGTCGAAGCGTCTACGCGCGGATCGGCGACATCACAGTGCAATGGATCTTCCCGCTGGCGGCACTTGCCTACTGGGGTATTGCGACGGCACTGCGCGGCATGAGTCCCGGATAGCCGGCTCCGCTCTGGGCATACTCACAGCCCGGCATGGGGTACCGCTGGATACAGTGGAGTCATGATCTCTCCCGCCGCAGCCGCCACCACCTCCGCCACCGAGCCCACCCCCGCCACGAACTACCCAGCACCGCCCGTGGCCAAGAAAGTTCCGGTAGAACGGACCCATCACGGCGATGTCTTCACCGACAACTACGAGTGGCTGCGGGAGAAGGAAAGCCCGGAAGTGGTGGCCCATCTGAACGCCGAGCAGGCCTACGCGGATGCTGTCACGGCCGGCCAGGAACAGCTCCGGACGGACATTTTCAACGAGATCAAGAACCGCACCCAGGAGACTGACCTATCTGTGCCCAGCCGCAAGGACGGCTGGTGGTACTACTCCCGCATGGTGGAGGGCCAGGCCTACGGCATCCAATGCCGGGTGGCGGCCGGCAGCGACGGCACCCTGGCCGACTGGACCCCGCCGCAGGTGGAGCCCGGCGTTCCCGTTGACGGCGAGGAAATCCTCCTCGATGGCAACGTTGAAGCCGAAGGCCAGCCGTTCTTCTCGCTAGGAGGTGCGGCAGTCACCCGCGACGGGAACCTGTATGCCTACGCCGTGGACAACGCCGGGGACGAGCTCTTCACCGTCCGCATCAAGGACCTGCGCACTGGCGAGCTGCTGGAAGACACCATCGAGAACGTGTTCTACGGCCTGAGCTTCTCCCCCGACGGCACCACGCTCTTCTACATGGTGGCAGACGACTCCTGGCGCCCGTACCAGGTCAAGACCCACGTCCTGGGCACGCCTGTTTCCGAGGATGCTGTCCTGTACCAGGAGGACGACGTAGCCATGTGGACGGGCTTCGACCTCTCCGCCGACCGCCGCCACCTGATGATCAGCATCGGCTGCTCCGAATTCAGCGAAACGCGCCTGCTGGACTTCGCCGCCCCTGAAAAGGGTCTGCAGATCCTGATCCCGCGCAGTGCCGAGATCCTGTACGACGCCGAGCCCTTCCTTGTGGATGGTGTCGAAAAGGTTCTGCTCACTCATGACCGTGACGCCGTGAACTCGATGATTTCCCTGGTTGACGCCGCGGAGTTCAGCAAGGATGTGGCCGCCCAGCACTGGGACACGGTGGTGGCCCACGATGACTCCGTGCGCATCAATGGCGCCTCCGTCACCGCCACCCACATGGTGGTATCCCTGCGCAAAGACACCATCGAACGCATCCAGGTGACCCCGCTGGAAGGCCTGGGGACAGCGGGACAGGGCGCCGCCGTCGAACCCGTCTTTGACGAGGAGCTCTACACGGCATCGATGGGCGGCAGTGAATATGAGTCCCCCGTGATCCGCCTGATTTACACCTCCGACTTCACGCCTCCGCGCGTCTACGACTACGTGCTGCCCGTGGCTGGCGGAGCGGGCGAACTGCTGCTGCGCAAGGAAACACCTGTTTTGGGCGGCTACCGCGCCCAGGACTACGTTGCTGAACGCGAGTGGGCCACGGCCCCCGACGGCACCCTGGTTCCATTGTCGGTGCTGCGCCGGGCGGACCTGCCCCGCGATGGCAGCAACTCAGCGGTTGTGTACGGCTACGGCTCCTACGAGGTCAGCATGGACCCCGGGTTCGGCGTGCCGCGCCTGTCCCTGCTGGATCGCGGCGTGGTGTTTGTCATTGCGCATGTCCGCGGCGGCGGCGAGATGGGCCGGCACTGGTATGAGGACGGCAAGAAGCTGAACAAGATGAACACGTTCACCGACTTCATTGCGGCCACGGACTGGGTTGCCGGTTCCGGCTGGGTGGATCCGGCGCGGATCGCTGCCATGGGCGGCTCGGCTGGCGGGCTGTTGATGGGTGCCGTGGCGAATCTGGCCCCGGAGAAGTACGCGGCCGTGGTGGCCCAGGTGCCCTTTGTGGATGCCCTGACCACCATCCTGGACCCGGAGCTGCCGCTCTCCGCGCTGGAGTGGGAGGAGTGGGGCAACCCCATCACGGATCCTGCGGTGTATACGTATATGAAGGGCTACACCCCGTACGAGAACGTGCAGGCGGTGCCCTACCCGAAGATCGCGGCCGTCACCAGCTTCAACGACACCCGCGTGCTGTACGTTGAGCCAGCCAAGTGGGTGCAGGAACTGCGGGCAACGTCCACCGGCACCGAGCCCATTGTCATGAAGATTGAGATGGACGGCGGCCACGGCGGCGCGTCCGGCCGTTATGAGGGCTGGAAGACCCGGGCCTGGGATTACGCGTTCCTCGCCGACGCACTGGGAGCCACCAAGCTCCGCTAGCCGCCCCTGCCTCCCGAACGGGCAGTAGTGGTTGATGTTTTCGTGAAACATCAGCCACTACTGCCCGTTCGCGGGGCTGCGAGACGGTGTTTCTCAGGAACCGCGGACGGTTGCGTAGACGGCCTCAGATGTCCACTCGCCCTTGAGGTACATATTGTTGCGCATGACGCCTTCGTGGGCCATGCCCAAACGCTCGCAAATGGCCGCCGATGCCGAGTTCCGCGCGTCCAGCCGTGCCTCAACGCGGCGAAAATCGAGCACATCCAGCGCCAACTCAAGCACAGCCTGGGCCGCTTCGGTGGCGTATCCGCGGCCTTGCGCGGCGGGTGCCATGGTCCAGCCAATCTCACCGAAACGCTCCGGCTGCGGCCCCTCGGGTTTGCCGCCGGCGTTCCACTTCAGCGCCAGCTCGCCGATCAACCCAGGCGTTGACTGCAATTCCACGGCAAACGTGGCCCAGTCACCGGGCCCATTGAACGGTCCCTCCACGTACCGGCCGATCCGCGCCATGCACTGCGCGTAGCTCCGGGCCTCGCCATACAGGTACCGGGCCGTCTCCGGCAGCCGCTGATAGGCGTAGTACGGAGCCAGATCGTCGGTGCTGAAGCGCCGCAAAACCAGCCGCTCAGTGGTCAGGGGAAAAGGAATGTCAACCATTCTCCGACCCTACCTCTCCTGCTCTGCCAGCACGACGGCGGCCGTCGCCTCCGCGCCCGGCCCACCCACCACGGAATGCCCACCAAACGCCACGCAAGCCTAGAGTGGGGGCATGTATGGAATTGGTGAGCTCTTGTTCGGCCGGATGGCTGGCCCCCTCGATGGTGCAGCCGTGGCCTTGACCATCCTTGGCGCGCTGCTGATCTGCGCGTCACTGGTGCAGCTGGCCCGGCGCAGCGACACCGGCTGGTGGCTGGCTGGTTCCGCGTTTCTGTTGCAGGCGCTGGCGCAACTGATGAACTTCCCGGGCCTGCTGGCAGCCTCCCCGGCAGGTCTGCTGATGTTCACCGCCGGTGTGGCCATCCCGCTCGCCGTGGCGGCTGGGTCCGCCGCGTATGGCTTCCTGTCCTTCCGGAAGTTGCCGCTGGAGTCCCGGCAACTGCGGACCGTGGCGCTGCGGCCGTTCAGTGCAGGGGACCTGCTGGCGCCTGCTGCCGTGGCGCTGGTTTTCGCGCTGGGATCGATGCTGCTTGTGGCCTCGATCTTCGCGGAGTTTTCAGCCCCGCTGTCCCGCATCCCCTGGGCGTCCCTGCTGCTCACCGGCTTCCTGATGGGCCTGCTGCCGGCCGCGCTGGTTGGGCTGGCGCACCGGTCGCGCTGGGCGTGGCTGTTGGTCATCGCGGCGTCCGTGGCCTCGGTCTACTCCGCCACCATGTTGGCCCAGGGTTCGGTGCTGATCTTCCTCTTCGTGGCACAGGCCGCGTTGGCGTTCCTCGGCTGGCAGCGCTGGGGAATCCTCCCCGCCGATTCCGCCAAGACTGCTCGGGCCAAGCGCACCAGCTAGTCTCCGGCCCGCGCCCTGCATGCACCCGCGCCCTGCACGCACCTCCGCCCTGCACCCTTCCCGCAAATCAGCCATTGACACCGCCGAAGCCGCCATGGTCAGATTAAGTGGCTTTCCGCCACGAACCGAACCGACCCGAAGGAGGAACCAATGATTGTTCACGCAGCTCTCCGTGCCCAAAACATCCGCATTGCCCTCCCCAGGAGTCGATTCACCCATGAAGCATTCTGCTGACACCGCGCACTTCGAAAAGTTCACCCGCAAGACCTCCCAGCGCCGCAGTCCACATGTGGACAGCGCCTTTGACAGCGCGCAAGCACGCCCCCAGGACTGGAACGTCCTTGACGATTCCCTGGCCGCGAACCAGCGCTGGTCCACGTGGCCCGATCTTGAAAAACTCATGCGCGGACCCGCGCCGTATCCCGCGTTTGTCATTGAGGACGCCGCCGCCGTTGACACCGACCTTGGCGTCCTGAAGACGGGCAAGGAGGCCGACGTCTTCCTCCTTGAACGGGCCACCGAATCCCGGCGCACCCTTTTTGCGGCCAAGCGGTACCGCTCAGCTGAACAGCGGCTCTTCCACAGGTCCGCCGCGTACACGGAGGGGCGCTCGGTGCGGCGGTCCCGCGACGCCCGAGCCATCAAGAACGGCAGTAGCTACGGCCGCGAGGTGGAGGCCGCCCGCTGGGCGAACGCCGAGTGGACGTACCTGCGCATGGCCTGGGACTTTGGCATCCCCGTGCCCTACCCACTGCAGATCTGCGGCAGCGAGATCATGATGGAGTTCATTGAAGATCCGGACGCCCCTGGAGCCGCTGCCCCACGGCTACAGTCGGTCAATCCAAGCCGAGAACGGTTGGAGGGCTATTGGGAGCAGCTTGTGGACGCCATGACCGGGTTCGCCAGGATGGGCTTTGCCCACGGCGACCTCTCCCCCTACAACGTGCTGGCCGCTGGCGACCGCCTGGTGGTCATCGACCTGCCACAGCTGGTGGACCTGGCCGGGAATCTGCAGGGAGCCGAGCTGCTGGCCAGGGACTGCCGGAACATGTGTGCCTGGTTCACGGCCCGCGGGCTGGAGGTCGACGACGGCCAGCTCCTGGGCGGGCTGCTCGCCGAGGCCTGGTGAGGCATCGTCCGCCCCGCATGGTGCGGGGCGGACGGTACCGCAAATCCGGTGCGTTACCCTTTTGCGCGGACCTTGCCGGGCAAAAAGGGCAGCCACGGCGCCGAGTACACCAGCGCCACGTCGGCGCCCGGCTCCACCACGAAGTCAGCCTCGCCAAACTTCCAGAGCCGGTTGAACAGGAACACGCTGACCTCCGCGTTCCCGCTGCCCGGCACCTTCCAGTTGCGGGTTCCCCACTGGGCTGGCTGTGCCGTTCCGTTAACAACAACAGTGGGTTTGGGGAACCACCCCAGCCACGGCTTGTGCAGGGTCAGCTCAAAGCGGCGGGGTCCATCAGAGTTTTGCTTCACGTTGGTCAGCCTAGCGGGGTCCGGCCTGCGGCTTGGACACGTTTGAGTTCCCAATGGCGTTTCGGGGCCAAGGCGTCCAGAAAGTCGTCGTCGTGGCTGGAGACAATCAGGGCTCCCCTGTAACTAGCGAGCGCTGACACCAATTGATCGCTGGAGGGAACATCAAGATTGTTGGTGGGTTCGTCCAGCAACAGCAGCTGCGGGGCAGGCTGGGCCAGCAGTATCCGGGCCAGCGCCACCCTGAAGCGTTCGCCGCCGGACAGTTCACCCACCCCTTGGTTGACCAGTCCGCCCCGGAAGTGAAAGCGTGCCAGCTGCTCCCGAATATCAGCCAGCGCCGCTTCCGGGGCCACGGCGAGGACGTTCTCCATGACGGTGCGGGAGTCATCTAGCCCAGCCCAGGATTCACTGCCAATCCGCTGGTGCAGGTAGCCCACGGGGACGCGGGCAAAGGACACCAGATTGTTCAGCAGGGCCGTCTTGCCAACCCCGTTGGGTCCGGTCAGCATGACCCGCTCCTGGCCGCGCAGCGTGAGCCGGGAATCCGGCGCGAGCCGCGCGCCGTCGTCGAACATCACCCCGAGAGCCACCGACGAAGCCAGCGCATCAAGCACCGTGCGGCCCGGCGGGACTTCCGTGCCGGGCAGTTCGATCCGGATGCGGGTCTCGGCGGGGATGGCGTCGCGGGCATCGGACAGGGCGGCAACGGCGTCAGACTCGCGGCTGCCCATGACGCCGCGCATCTTTCCGGCCGACTCTTCCGCCCGCTTGCGAAGCTCATTGGCCAGGATTCTGGGCAGACTCTCCCCCGCCTTGCGGCCCTGCTTGGCGCGGCGGGCAATCTTCGTTTCGGCTTCGATGCGCTGGCGCTTCTCCGCCGCCAGCCTGGCTCCGGCGTCGCGGACCATGCGCTGGGCGGTTTCGCGCTCGGCCGCCAAGGACGCAACGTAGCTGCCCCAGTTGCCGCCATGGCGGATCAGCTCCACACGTTCCCCCGCCCATGCGCGGCTGCGGACGGGGCGGAGCTCGGCGATGGCATCCACCCGCTCCAGCAGCGCGGCGTCATGCGTGGCCACCACCAGTGTGCCCCGCCATCGTTCCACGGCCTGGTGCAGCCGCCCGCGGGCGGTCCTGTCCAGATTGTTGGTGGGTTCATCAAGCAGCGTGATGGGCCGGGCAGCAAGTTCCAGGCCTGCCAGGGCAAGGATCATGGCCTCGCCCCCGGAGAGTGTGCCCACCGTCCTGTCCAGGAAGTCTGGGCCGGCCACGGGCAGGCCGTAACCAGCCAGCAGGGCCACGGCACGTTCCTCAAGATCCCAGTCGCTGCCAATGAGCTCCAAATTCTCACTCATGCTTTCCTCGCGGCCGGCCAGGACGCTGGCCAGAGCACGGCGTTTGGCGCCCAGTCCCAGCAGCTCCGTGACGCTTTGCCCGGTATGCAGGGTGAGCTTTTGCGGCAGGTAGGACACGGACGACGCCGCCACAACAGTGCCGCCGGTGGGTGCCAGTTCGCCGGCAATCAGGCGCAACAGTGTAGTTTTTCCGGCGCCGTTGGGTCCCACCAGGCCTGTGCGACCGGCGGTGAAATTTGCTGTGAGATCGCTAAAAACTTCTGTGCCATCGGGCCAGGAAAAGGCAAGGTGGGACAGTGAAATGGGGTGGGTGTTCGTCATGGTTCTCCTCGGCAACTCTTGAATGAGCGCGCCGGGAGCTGCACGGTGCCTCTCAGACGAGGGCGTGCATCGCTACGGCGCAGGTTATGCGGGGGCGAGCCAAGTCTTCAATGGATTTCCTCACAGAGGGGACAGAACAATCCCAGTGTTGCACGCGGTGGGGCAAGCCTGTCAACCCTGCGTTGGGCCGGCGGGCTGTTGGCAACAGCGAATCCACAGCCGGTTGGCATAGGCTTCCTTGAATGATTACTGAGCTCCAGCAACCCCTTGCCGCGATCGATTCATGGTGGCAGGCCGTGTTGTCTGGTTTTGTCCGCGCGGAAGCGCCAAGTGTTTCCGCCACCATATTGCTCAGCATTGTTGCCGCCGCAATTGTGCTCAGCATTCCGCGGGCGTCATGGCGCTGGTTTGGCCTCTACGTGACCTTTGTGCACGAATTGGGCCACGCCTTTGCCGCCCTCATGACGGGCCGCGTGGTGCACGGGCTCAAGATTGGCTTGGACCACTCAGGCCAGTTGGTCAGCAGCGGGCGGCGCGGTTTTAGTGCCACCTGGTCCGGCTTCTGGGGCTACCCGGCCCCTGCCGTGGTGGGGCTGGCCCTGGTGTGGTCGGTGTCTGCCGGCTGGGCAGGGGCCGCGGCCTCCATTGGCGCGTTGGTGCTGCTGCTGGCCTTGATGTTCCTGCGCAATTTCACCGGCATCATGGTGGCCCTGGTGAGCGCGGCGGTGGCCCAGTCGCTGGTCATGTTCGCCGATCCACAGACCGTCAGCTACGTGGTTCTGGGCTTGGGCATAGCCCTGGGCGTTGGCTCCGTGCGCGACTTCTTCAAGGTGGCTGCGGTGCACACCCGGCGCCGCAATCAGCTGGCCAGCTCCGACGCCTACATTTTGGCGCAGACAACGGGAGCGCCGTCGTTCATCTGGCTCAGCGGCTTTGCCGTGGTGATCTTTGGCTCGGCTGCTTGCTCGGCCTATCTTTTGTGGGGCTTGTTGGCGCGCTAGTTGCCCACCCGGTAGTGGAGATGGACGACGCCGTTGCCGAACCTGCGCTGTTCCAGCAGTTCCAGCGAGGTGCTGGCACCGTGGGGCAGCGCACGCTTGCCGCCACCCACCATGACCGGCGACATCAACAAGTGAACCTCATCCACCAAACCCGCTTTGAGGGCCTGGCCGGCGAGTTCGGCTCCGCCCACCGACAGATCCTCCGCTGCTTCCGCCTTCAAATTGCGGACCGCAGCCGCATCAAAGCTGCGCTCTAGTCTCGTGTTCACTGCCTTGGGTTCACTCAAGGTGGTTGAGTAAATGATCTTCTGGGCCTGATGCCAAATGGCGGCGTAGTCCTCCATTTCCGGGGGTAGTCCGTCCTGCCCGTAGAAGGTGTCCCACACCTTCATGACCTCGTAGAGGCGCCTGCCAAGCAGGTACGTGCCGACGGGCCGCTCCAGGTCGTTGACAAAGGCGTGGACCTCCGCGTCGGGTGTGCTCCAGTCAAAGTTGCCTGCGGCATCTGCAACGTAGCCGTCCAGAGATGTGATGGCGGTGTAGATGAGTTTGCCCACGGGCATGGCCTCCTGAGAAGAGTTACTGCACTGATAGTTCCCAGTATTCGCCCAGCCGCTCCGGGCGGGAAGCTATTTGCCCATTTTCTTCAACAGCCATTTCACGATCTGGTCGGTTTGGCTGCCAAAAGGGTTTTCATCAACAACGTAGGTCCAGGTGGTGGAGCCCCGCCGGATGCCCGCCGCCTCAAGGTCCACGCCGTCGCCGGTGATCTCCAGAGACTCCAGCGTGGCCACGGCCGTGTCATGGACCCCGTCAAAGAAGCCCTCGAAGGCCCTGATGGTTTCGCGCCGGAATTCATCCAGCGGGTTCTGTCGGCCCAGCGCCCGCAGGTGGATCGCTGCGCGTTGTTCCGAAAGCAACGCCAGGTGGTCGCTCCAGGCGGCGTCCAGTTCGAAGAGCATGATTGCCTGGCAGACGTTCTCCAACATTTCCTCGCCCAGGGCGCTGCGGAGTTCATCCAGGCAGCCCGCAATCAGGCTCGGAGCGTCGCCGTCTTGATCGTCGTCCGCGAGGTTGTCAAAAAGCGCCAGGGCTGCGGCGTCGTCGGCCAGGATCTTGCCGCGCTCGGACAGAACCACCCTGCGTTGGTAGGCAATCAGCTCGTTGTACTTCCACGAGTTTTCCTGCGTGGTGAACCGTTCCTGCTCAGCCAGGCGCTGGGCCCGGTCCAAAAGCTTCGACACACCCTCCCTGGTGACCAATCCGGCGTCGTCAGCTTCCTGAGACACAGAATCGCTGAGCTCCAGGCCGTGCGCTTCCTGCCCGTTGACGGCGGGATCCTCCATGCTGGAGAAGATCACGCTGGCACCGGGATCGCCCTGCCGCCCTGCCCGGCCGCGCAGTTGCGCATCGAGGCGGGGCGAATGGAAACGGCCCACAATGATGACCAGCAGCCCACCCAGGGCGGCAACGTCGCCGTGTTCCTGGGCGCTGGCGGCGGTCCCGCCCAGCAGGATATCGGTGCCGCGTCCGGCCATCTGCGTGGACACGGTGACCATGGCCCTGCGCCCGGCCTGTGCAATGATCTGCGCCTCCACACTGTCATTGCGGGCGTTCAGGACCTGGGCTTCAACGCCCCGCGCCGCCAAATCTGCTGCGAAGCGCTCCGAGGTGGCAACGTCATGGGTGCCGATCAACACTGGCTGGCCGGCCGCATGGGCTTGTATTGCGGCGCCGATGACAGCGGCATTGCGCTGGGCCGCCGTGGCGTAGATCTGCTCCGGCCGGTCATCCCGAATGCACGGCTTGTGGGCCGGAATGCGGCCCGCATCCAGCTCATAGTTGTTGCGCAAATACTCCGAAACCGCCACGGCTGTGCCGCTCATGCCCGTGACACTGGCGAAACTCTTGATCAAATCCCGCACCAGCAGCTGATCGAGGACCTCGCCCTGTTCGGTTTTGTGCAGCCCCTCTTTGGTTTCTACAGCCGCCTGCAAGCCGTCCGGCCACCGCTGCAGATGCGCCACCCGGCCACGCGAATCGGACACAATTTCCGCCATGCCGTCGCGCACAATGTAGTCAACGTCGCGTTGCAACAGCGCCTCCGCATGCAGCGCCACATTGATGGAGGAAAAGAGTGGAGTTCCTGCCGCCGAGTACAGTTCGACGCCGGGCCACCTCACCTCAACGCGGTTCAAGCCGGCGTCCGTCAGGGAGACATTGCGTCTGTCAGCTGCAACTGTGTAGTCAATCCCGGGACGCAGCGCACTGACAAAGCTCGCCACGTCAACGCTTTCCAGTTCCGCCCTGGCTCGGCCGGCCAAGACCAGCGGAACCGTGGCTTCATCCACCAGCACGGAATCAATCTCATCCACAATGCAGACATCGAACGGTTGCAGGATTGACTGCCCGGGTTCCGTGCACGTCCGGTCCCGCAGCACGTCAAAACCAAGCTCGTTGACGGAGACGTACACAACGTCTGCCAGGTAGGCCGTCCTGCGCGCGGCCGGCTCCATGGCCGATGTCACAGCCTGGGCGTCAACACCCAAAAGGCCAAAGAACGGACCCATCCACGCTGCATCGCGGTGGGCAAGGTAGTCGTTGACAGTGAGGACGTGGACGCGGTTGCCCCGCACGGCGTGGGCGCCGGCTACCAGGGCCCCCACCAAGGTTTTTCCCTCGCCGGTGTCCATCTCCACAACAGTCCCGCGCATCATGTTGGCGGCGGCCAGCAGCTGCGTGTCGAAGAGGGTCATCCCCAGCGATTCCTGCACCAAGACGCGTGCACAGAACAGAAAGTCTTCCACCTCCGGATCGCTCCATTGGGTGGCAATTTCCGGGGAGGAATCCCTCAGTGCGGCAAGGACTTCCTGCGCCTCTGCAACGCTGACCGCGGAAGGTTGCCCGTGCGGCGCGGGCATGGTGGCGCGCTCAACGGCACGGGCCACCAGCTGATCCAGCCCGGCGGTGTCCATCACTCCCGGGGTGTTTAGGAGCCAGTTCTTGAACCGGCTTCCCAACTGCGGCCGCTTCTTGACTGCCAGCTGTTTCCCGGATGCTTCCTTGTTCATTCGCATTGCCATATCAACCCATGGTTGTCGGTGGTCTTGCTTCTTGCGGCCAGTCCCTGCGAGTGCCGAATCTACAGTCACGTCATAATTCGAGCAAGTGCGGCCTGATTGCGCACATTCCAAAGCTCGGCCTGGTTTTTTGCGCTACCGTAAGCATAGATTAGCGCCCTGCGCCGTTCCCTCTTCAAATGTTATCGATAACTTCAGGCGGTTCCGCCCGCAGGAAAGGCCCCCTTTGCGCGTCATCGACAAGATCATGAACCTAGCGGCTTTGCTGTGGCGGGAGGCCCTGAAATTCGGTGCCGTGGGCGGACTGGGCTGGTTCATAGACAACGGAATCTACACCATGCTGTGGCGCGGCCCCATGTCCGATGGCACCATCAAGGCCCGCGTGGTTTCCACCATCGTGGCCACCCTGTTCGCCTGGTTTGCCAACCGCTATTGGACATTCCGGCACCGCCGTTCTGAGCGAGTGTGGAAGGAATTCGCCTTGTTCCTGGTCATGAACGGGCTGGGCCTTGGCATCGTGCTGGCCTGTCAGGTCATTTCGCGCTACGTTTTGGGCTTAACCTCATTCACGGCCGACTTCATTGCCGGCGGGGTGATTGGCCTGGTCCTGGGCACCATCTTCAGGTTCCTGGCCTACCGGTACTTCGTGTTCACCGAAGAGCTCCGCGATCTGCCGACCTCATCCCGCGCCCGGTCACTGGTCAGTGCGGGATCAGCCAACTAGAAATCAGCAAGCGAGCCACGGGTCCTCGCCGGTCAACGCAATCCTCAACCTCAACCAGAAAGCCGGCCCAAGCGAAGAACAAGTGTCTCCTTATTCTTATTTGAGATCAAGAATCGTAGGAAGGAGCTCGCAACTACTCGACTCAACGGCTAACCCTGAGGGAATTGCCAGCCCACACCGCCGCAGCCATGGCGGGCGTGGGCGGCAACGGAAGTGCTTGACGAGGTTGATCGACTCAATCGCAGCCTCAGCGGCTCCGCGCAATAACGGCGTCGAGCTCGGCAGCGCTGAGACCGTTGGCCAGCAGGAATGCGCGCACATCCATACCGCCAACAAATTCCGCCACGGCCTCACCCCGGCCGTGCACCACCTCCGCCAGCTCAGCCTGTTCCAAGTGCCGTTCGTAGGGATGCTTAACGGGCGCCACCAAATGCCATTCGTTGATGCCGCGGGCCGCAAGCTCGTCCTCACGCGCCGCCCGATCCGCCTGACCAAGCAGGGCCAGCAGCAAGGTGGCGATCAACCCGGTCCGGTCCCGCCCAGCCGAACAATGAATCACCACAGCGCCCTGCGCAGCCGCCAGCTCCTTGAAGACGGCCGCCACCTGATGCGGAAAGAGGCGCAGAATGTCGGCGTAGAGCCGGGGGTGGTTCATGTACGGGTGGAACAGCTCTTGATACGCCGGATCTGCAGGGTCCTCGGTAGGTGAATGTACGACGGCGAATCTCGCCATGGCCGCCCCGCTCACCTCCGGGTCGCTAGGCCTGCGCTGGCGCTCCCCGGGATTTCGGAGATCGATGACTGTGCGGACGCCGTCGCTGTAGAGCTGTTCCCAGCCATGCTCGGTGAGCCATTCACTGCGGCCCATCCGGTAGATGTCCCCCGTGAGGCGCCGGGCATTGACGGCACCTTCCCAATGCGGTGCCGTCACTGCTTCTTCGACAATCGGTGGTCAAGGCCATTGCGCACCTGTGGCCACTCGGCAGCAAGGATGGAGAAGACAACGGTGTCGCGCAAGGAGCCGTCGGGCATGCGTCGATGGGCCCGCAATACGCCGTCCTGCTTGGCCCCGAGCCGGGCGATTGCTGCACGCGATTGCATATTCATCCAGTGCGTATGGAATTCCACCGCCGCGCAGCCCAACGCTTCAAAGGCGTGGGCCAGTAACAGCCGCTTACTGTCGGGGTTGGTGCCGGTGCCTTGCACGCTGGCGGCGTTCCACGTTGCCCCAATGGCGAGCCTCGGCACCGACAGATCTATGGCGTAGTAACTGGTGAGGCCAATGATTTGGCCAGGCTCCCCGGTCGCGGCGTCTATCTTTCTTGCGGTGAAGGACAGCTCGTTTCCGGCTTGCTGCGCGGCCAGACGTTGTTGAATCTCAGCTTTCATGGCCTCCGGCCGAGGAACCGAGGTGTACCAAAGGTTCCAGAGCTCGCCGTCTGACGCCGCAGCCACCAGGCCGTCATGGTGTTCCATGCTCAACGGCTCTAGGGTGACATATTTTCCGTGCAAGGTTACGGGCGCAATTGCTGTCATGAGAAAACCCTAGCCGGAGCCCGCGAATTCGGCGCACCATTCGGGCTGAATCCGGCGCAGCTCTGATAGCTGCGCCGGATTGGGCATGAACCGTACGTAGAAGTTGAAGGCTGGACGCCGGCCCCGCCGCGGAGCAGACTTTCCTCATGGCCTACTCACTGCAAATAGTTGTCGATTGCCGCAATCCCCATGTGCTTGCCGACTGGTGGGCTGAGACCATGGGCTGGCAGGTGGAACCGTCAGATCCGGACTTCATCCGCTCCATGGTGGAGAAAGGCTTTGCCACGGCGGAGCAAACCCTCACCCATAACGGCATCCTGGTTTGGGCCATCGGCGCGGCTATCACAGCAGGAGCTGACGCAAGCTCGGGTCAACCACGGATCCTGTTCCAGCGCAGCGAACAGAACAAAGCTGGCAAGAATCGCGTGCACTGGGATGTGCGGCTCGACGGCGACGACAGGGACTCACTCCGATCCCGCCTTGAAAGCCGGGGCGCCACATTCCTCTGGGAAGCGGGGCAAGGCCCGCACTTCTGGTTCGCCATGGCTGATCCAGAAGGCAACGAATTCTGCATCAGCTAGCGACTCCGTAGACGGCAATGGCCGCTGAGCCGTGGTTTCCCACAGCCTAACGGCCATTGTGTTTGCCTGGGGCCGCTAGTGCCTGCGGCGCACTGAAGTCACCGAGAAAACGCCCAAGCCCAGCAGCATCAAGGCCGCGCCACCAAACAGCATGGCACCGTTGGTGTTTGCGCCAGTGGCAGCCAGGCCATTGCCGGCGGGAGTCGCCGCGGTGACGCTGACTGCCGGCGTCGCCGGAGCAGTAGTCGCGGGAACCGTCGTGGCGGGAACCGTCGTCGCCGGAATAGTCGTCGCCGGCGCAGTCGTGGCCGGAGCCGCGGAGGTGGTGACCGGCGCAGCAGACGTAGGGACCGGATCACCGGGGACCTTGCAACCGAACAGCTCATGCCCACTCAACGGGTAGGCGTGCATTTCGCTGCCGTTGCCGCGGTGCGTCAGGTCACCGGCAACTAAGATTCGGCCGTTCGTGCCGGGCGCGGAGATATCGGTGACGCCACCGGGCGTCGCGACTAAAATGGTGCCGGGCACTTGAGCCTGCCCTCCGATAGTCACGTTGGAGGCAGTCTCGAAGTTCCACACAAGATTGGCGGCAATGGCACCAAAGGCGGATTCGGCTGGCGGGTTGGCGTTGGTGTTCAGGGGCGAGCCGGCGCCATCAAGCAGGGAGTTGAAGAACAGTCCGGCTGCCGGGGCGCCGGTCACGTTGACCACCGCTCGGGCACCAGCGGGAATACCCTTCAACTGCAATGAAACGTTGCTGGCCTGGGTGCCGAGCGCACCTCCGTTGACAGTGAAGACCTGCGGCGAGGACACGCCGTCGCCCTGCAACACCGTAGACCACGCGTTGGTGACAACCGTGCCAGTGTCCGCCAGCGCGGAGAACTGCGCGGAGCTTGCCGTCAAAGCCGCCGCCACGCCGGTGTGCTCGGAAACGGCTCCCGCATCGGGAACGGTCAGGGCACCGCCGTTGGTCACCAATTTTCCAGTGGGGGCATTGTTTGCGCCCTTGATGCGGACGGCCCCACCTTCGGCAGTGCGGAATCCGACGTCGATGGTGGTGCCGTTGCTGCTCACATTGCCGCCCACCAGCAGCATCTCAGCTCCGGGCGTGGGAACGGTCTGCGACCCAACACCCACCTCGCCAACGTTGTAGCGGCTCTGCTGTGTCTTGCTGAAATCGGCGTTGCCCATGACAACAATCCGGCCTTCAGCCTCGGCCGCCGATTCCTTCACGGCGAAGTTGCCGCCCACAAAAATGTTGGTGTTGTTGTCAAAGCCGGCCACGGCGCCGTTGCCCAGCCCCGGCATCAATTCGGCGCAGGAAAAGCTGCCCTCCGCATTGGCCGTGGGAACCATGGCCAGAAATCCGCCCAGGGTTAGCGCCCCGGCAAGGCTCGACGCCGTCAGGACGCCTATGCGGCGGGAAGCTCGGCCCGCTGGTGGTGTACTAAGTTTCAAAGAAATTACCTAACCCTCATGTCTTGACAGTTTCGCCACCCCCAATGGACGTTGGGCAACAGATACCAAGCTATAAGGCACGCCGCCAACTGACCAATTGGCCAACGGCGGGCAAGTGTGGCCAAGTTTCTGCGCTGAAATTGATCCAAATGGACAGGGCAAGGCAGGACGTCGCAATGATTGCTCTTGAACTTTTAAGGCGCCCCGCATTGCTCAGCGATCAAAGAGGTGGGCTTGCGAGCTGGCAGGTCCCCGGGTGTGGTGAAAGTGAAAACGAAAATGTTCCAAGACCGTTTTCGTCACATTGACGCAACACTGTGAGCGGGGCAACACGCCACCTGCCAGCTAAGATCGTTAGGGTGAGCAGCGTGCAGAATCTTCCTGACCAGGTATCCGACATCTTCGACCCCACCCGCTGGCGCGTGGTGGAGGGCTTCGACTTCACCGACATGACGTACCACCGCCAGGTGGAACGAAATGCAGCAGGGGAAATAGTCAGGGACCTGCCCACAGTGCGCATCGCCTTCAACCGCCCCGAGGTCCGCAACGCCTTCCGCCCGGGCACGGTGGATGAGCTGTACCGCGCCATGGACCACGCCCGTATGACCCCGGATGTGGCCACCGTGCTGCTGACGGGCAACGGCCCCTCCCCCAAGGACGGCGGCCATTCCTTCTGCTCCGGCGGCGACCAGCGCATCCGTGGCCGCGACGGCTACAAGTATGCAGATGGCGAAACCAAGGAAACCATCGACCCCGCCCGCGCCGGCCGCCTCCACATCCTGGAGGTCCAGCGCCTCATGCGCACCATGCCCAAGGTGGTCATCGCCGTGGTCAACGGATGGGCGGCCGGCGGCGGACACTCACTCCACGTGGTCTCCGATTTGACCATCGCCTCCCGCGAACACGGCAAGTTCAAGCAGACCGACGCCACCGTGGGATCCTTCGACGCCGGCTACGGCTCGGCCCTGCTGGCCCGCCAGATCGGCCAGAAATCAGCCCGCGAAATCTTCTTCCTGGCCCGCGAGTACTCCGCCGATGACATGGTCCGCATGGGCGCCGTCAACGAGGCCGTGGCCCACGAGGATCTGGAAAAGACAGCGCTGGAATACGCCGCGGACATTGCCCGCCAGTCCCCGCAGGCTATCCGCATGCTCAAGTTTGCCTTCAACCTGGCCGACGACGGCCTGGCAGGCCAACAGGTCTTTGCTGGCGAAGCCACCCGCCTGGCCTACATGACGGATGAAGCGGTGGAGGGCAAGGAAGCGTTCCTGGAAAAGCGCGACCCCGACTGGTCCTCCTTCCCGTACTACTTCTAATCCCCCTATATAGAGGTACTCATGAACATTGAACCCCTGCTCAAGGCACTCTCCGAAGCCCTCGCCGGCGAAAGTCCCGCAGTTCAGATCGCCCCCGACGGCAGCTTCACCCTCATCCCGCAAAGCGAGCTGGGATTGCCGGCCGGCAGCGAGACGGAGATTGCCGCCGTCGTGCTTACCTCCGGGAGTACCGGCACGCCCAAGCGCACGCTGCTGAGCGTTGATGCGCTGGCGGCGTCGTCCGTGGGTACGGCGCTGGCGCTGCGCGGCGAGGGTCAATGGCTGTTGGCGCTGCCGCTGAACTATGTGGCGGGCCTGCAGGTTGTGGTGCGCAGCCTGTTCGCCGGAACGCGCCCCTGGGCCATGGATTTGAGCGGCGGTTTCACCCCCGAGGCGTTCACCGAGGCGGCGCTGGAACTCACGGACAAGATGCGTTTCACCTCGCTGGTCCCCACCCAGCTCAGCCGTCTGCTCACCAACCCGAGCGCCGAAACGCTTACCGTGCTGCGCCGTTTCAACGCCATCCTGTTGGGCGGCGGCCCCATCAACCCCGTGCTGCTTGAGGCCGCGCGCGGTGCCGGGCTGAACGTTGTCACCACTTATGGCATGAGCGAGACGTGCGGCGGTTGCGTGTACGACGGCGTCCCGCTCGACGGCGTGCAACTCACCATCCGCTCCGGCTTGGTGGTGCTCGGCGGACCGGTTGTGGCCTCCGGCTACCTGGACAACGCCGCTCTGACCAGCGCGTCCTTCTTCGAGGAAGAGCACGACGGCGAACTGGTGCGTTGGTATTCCACCGGGGACTTGGGCGAATTGGACAGCGAGGGACGGTTGCGTGTGCTGGGTCGCGTGGATGATGTGATCATCACCGGCGGCCTGAAGGTTTCTGCCGGCACGGTCACTGACGGGCTGCACAAGGTGCAAGGTGTTCGCGAGGCGTTCGTAGCCCCTGTTCCTTCGGCGGAGTGGGGCCAGGCGGTGGCGGCCATGGTGGTTGGCTCATGCTCGTTGGCTGAACTTTTGGCGGGTGCTGCGGGAGTCATGGAACCCCATCTGGTCCCCAAGACTGTGGTGTTTGTCTCCGAACTGCCGCTGCTGGCCACGGGAAAGCCCGACAGGACAGCGATTCTGGCGGCATTGACGGACGCTTCACTGGCGCCCAACGCGGAAAACGGGACAACTGCCCGCACATAATTGCCGCCCAGGCGGCAGAATTAGCTAGGAAGGCCCAAGTTTCGGGTCCGCCTAGTACCTTTTTAACTTTTCTTGATGCATCTAAGGAGTAACACCGTGGCCACTGTGGGGCAATGGATAGCTGGGGCTCGATTGCGGACTCTTCCCATGGCAGTGGCACCGGTCATCATCGGTACGGCCGCAGCCTTCGACATGGGTGCGTTGCACTGGGGGCGGGCCGTGCTGGCCGCCTTGGTGGCGTTGTTGTTGCAAATTGGCGTGAACTACGCCAACGACTACTCCGACGGCATTCGCGGCACTGACGAGGTCCGGGTTGGCCCGTTGCGCCTAGTGGGCAGCGGGGTGGCGAAGCCGCAGCACGTCAAAATGGCAGCCTTCGGGGCTCTTGGCCTGGCCATGCTGGCCGGGCTGGCATTGGTGATCATGTCCCAGGCCTGGTGGCTGCTGCTGGTGGGCGCCGGCGCGATTCTGGCCGCGTGGGGCTATACGGGTGGCAAGAATCCCTATGGCTACATGGGTTTGGGCGACGTCTTCGTGTTTGTCTTCTTCGGCCCCGTGGCCACATTGGGAACCACCTTCACCCAGGCCGGGGCGGTGAGCACGGCGGCAGTGTTAGGTTCCATCTCAACGGGACTGATCGCCGTCGCACTTCTGATGGCCAACAATGTCCGGGACATTCCCACGGACACGGAGGTTGGCAAGCGCACCCTGGCGGTGCGGTTGGGCGACAGGAATGCCAGGCTCAGCTACGTGGTGATGCTGGCGCTGTCCGTGGTGCTGATGCTGTTCCTGGCCCCGGCCAAGCCGTGGATCCTGATGGTGCTGCTACTGATCCCGTTCATGCTGATGCCCAGCTGGCTCATGCTCAAGGGCAAGAAGCGCAAGAGCCTGATCCCGGTGCTGCAGCAGACGGGGCTCATCAACCTTGGCTTCAGCGTGCTTTTCGCCGCGGCCATGGTGCTCAGCGCACTCTAGCGTTCTAGCGTTCTAGCGTTTTAGGCCTGTTCGGGTTCGCGGCCGGGCTTGCGGTCGGCGTCAACCCAGATGTCCGGGTTCTCATCAACCAGCGCGTCCTCGGCGTCGGCATCTGCCATGGCGCCGGAGGACTGGGTGGTGGTGGCGTTGGGGGCAAACCTGTCGGCGATGACCGAGGTGGCGCCGTCGCGCTGCTTGCGCAGGAAGAAGAAGCTGACAATAAAAGCGCAGAGGGCGGCAACAAGGGCCGATGTCAGGTCGCTCAGATGCAGCCCCAGGTAGGCGATCAAGAAGAATGCCAGGAACAGGACTGCACGGATCAAGGTGTATTTGAAGAAAGCCACCGGCCAAGTTTAGCCGTTGATTCTGAGTGCCGCCCCGGAGCTGTTCCTCAGCGCTTTCCCTTGTGCCGCGGGCTGGTTCTCAACGCTAGAATGAAATATGCGTTATCTCCCAGTCATCTTCGGTGTTGTCCTTTTTATCTACGGGCTCATTGACTGCATCCGTAGTGAATCCGCCCATGTGCGGAGCATTCCCAAGACTGCCTGGATAGTTGTCATCGTGCTTCTGAACGTCATTGGCGTGGGCCTGTGGTTCTGGTTGGGCCGCCCCCGCTACGCTTCCGGTGCCGTACAGCGCGCGGGTGGCCGGTCCGCCGGTAGTCGTGGCCCCTACTCGGCCGGCAATACGGGCCGTTCCACCGCTCCCGACGACGATCCCGAGTTCCTGCGCAACCTGGCCGTGAACCGGGCGCAGAAGCTGGAAGCCGAGAAGCTGCGCAAGCTCAAGGCCGAGCTGGATGCCCGCGAGGCCAAGCTCCGCGAAGAGCACCCGAACGACGAAACCAAAAAGTAGCCTTAGAAGTAGCCCGCAGAAAACGGCGCAAAATGGTCGGAATCGACCATTTTTCGCCGTTTTCTGCGGGCTAGTTTTTAGTTCACTTGCCGGCGTTCTTCGGGAAGATCTGCACTACCGACGGGCGGGCCGCGCGCACCTGGCCCCGCTTGGGCTTGGCGCCTTCGGCAACGTAGTCGGGGAAGAATGAGTTTTGCGCCCCATGTTTCCCGTCCTCGCCCGGGTGCTGCACGGCCACGTAAACCATGGATTCATCGTCGTGAATGATGGGACCACAGGTCTCGGCATCGCGCGGCATGGATGCAAACTGCTGGACATTGCCGCGGTTGCGGCCCTCCAGACCCACCTTGAACAGGCCGTCGTTATAGCCAATGGTGGACGGTGCCCCATCCGTTGAGATCCACAGGTTGCCCTGGGTGTCGAACGCCAGGTTGTCCGGGCAGGAGATGGGGCTGACCTGCGACGCCGGGAAGCCACTGAAGTAGGTTTCCGTATTCTTGGCCGGGTCCCCACACAGCATCAGCAAGTTCCAGCCGAAGGTGGTGGCCGTGGCGTCGTTGCGGCGCTCGGTGATCTCCACAACGTGACCGTCACGGTTCTCCGCGCGGGGGTTCGTCTCGTCGGCAACCGCCCCGCTGCCCACGCCTCGCTTGGTGTTGTTGGTGCAGGCCACGTACACCTTGCCCGTCTTCAGGTTGGGCTGCACATCCTCGCAACGGTCCATCTTGGTGGCGCCGGCCTTGTCTGCTGCCAGGCGTGTGTAGACCAGAACCTCCTGGACACTCATGCCGGAAATGGCGCTCTTGCCGTTGACCACCAGAGGCAGCCACTTTCCGGAGCCGTCGAACGCCCCGTCGGTGGGAACCGTGCCGGAGCCGTCGATCTCAGCCGCCGAATTGCCCGCGAACTGCGCAACGTAGAGATCGCCCTCGCTGAGCAGCGTCATGTTGTGCGCCTTGTCATTCTTCTTGTACTTGTTCTTGGAGACGAATTTGTACAGGTAGTCAAAGCGCTCGTCATCGCCCGAGTACGCAACCACCTTGCCGTTGTCCGCGATGATGACGTTGGCGCCCTCATGCTTGAACCGGCCCAGGCTGGTGTGCTTTTTCGGGATGGAGTTGGGGTTTTCGGGGTCAACCTCCACAATGTAGCCGAAGCGGTTGGGCTCGTTGCGGTAGTCCTCGCCACGGGCGTCAAAGCGCGGGTCCTCAAGCTCCCACGCCATACCCGTGACGGCGTTGCCCAGACCATAGCGGCGGTCCTCGGCACTGGTTCCATTGCTTCGGAAGAAGCCGTTGAAGTTTTCCTCGCCGGAGAGAATGGTGCCCCAGGGGGTGGTGCCGCCGGAACAGTTACCCAGGGTGCCCAACACGAAGCGGCCATCTTTGTCCGCTGCTGTCTTGACGAAGTCGGAGCCAGCCAGAGGACCTGTCAATTCAAACTTTGTGTCCATGGTGATGCGGCGGTTCAGCTTGCCGCCCCGGACATAGCTCCACGGCTGGCCCTTCTTCTCACGTTCCAGCTCCACGACGCTCATGCCCACGGCGTTGCGGAAGATGTTGCGGCGCTGGGCCTGCTCAGCATCGTTGGCAGGGGCTGCGGGGAACATGATCTGCGGGTTGACATACTCGTGGTTGCAGACCAGCAAGCCCTTCTTGCCGTTGGGCTGGCGCAGGATCTCCGTGTAGTCGTTGTTGTAGCCGAACTGGCCGGCCTGTGCCTCGGGCGTTTGCTTCGCGAAGTCGAAGTCGGGTGAGTTCTTGAACAGCGGGTCACCCCAGCGGATGATGGGCTGCCAGCGGTATCCGGCGGGGACATTGAAGCTGTCCACGGCCGCGTCCACGGGCTTGATCGGCGTGAAGGCAAGCTTGCCACCCTGACCCTTGTCGCCGCCGTCGTACTGGCCGCCTTTGCCGTCATTGCTGCCGACCATGACTGCGGCGCTCAGCACACCGGCCAGGCCAATGCCCATTGCCGAGCGGCGTGAGAACTCCGTGGAGACGATGTCGCGGAAGTAACTGTTGGTGGAGGTGTTGCAAACGGCCTTGGAGCAGGCGCTGTCGCACTTGAGCATGCAGGTAACGGCGCTGCGCTTGCCGCGGGTGTGGCCGAGCATGGGCAAGAGTTTCTTCAGATCGTTCATGGCGAACCTTCCAGACGTGGGTGCAATACACACACAGTGGCAGTGCCGGACGACGTGTTGGAGGGGAATGGTTGAACGCCGGGTTAATGGGAGGCGAACCGTCCGGCGGGTTGGCAACGCATCATAGACGTGGCGCGCCGACTTCAAGCGCTTGGCGAAGAAGGGCTTGTGCGCTCCAACGCATGGACTCGACGGCTTGCTCACGGGACAGCCCGCCAACGTCCGTCAGCCACACCAGGGATTCAATGCCGGTGGCACTGCGGATGGCCAGCACCAGGCGGTGAATTTCCGCCTCTGACATTGTGCCGCGCAAAGGTTCCAAAGCCTCCGTGATCCACGGAATGGCCCGGCCCTGGCGCAGTGGAAGGCTGTGGACCGGCGTCGCAGGTTCCAGCGACAACCGGAGCATTGTCCGCTGCTGATTCTCCGTCTCAACGATCATTGCCGTGAACCTGTGTACGACGGCGGCAAGCCGTTCCGCGGGATCGTCGCCCGAGTTTTCCGGCAGTATGGAACGCAGTCCGGTTTCCGGGTGGGCAGCCGCCAGCAGCTCGCGCTGTCCCGGGAAGTAGCGGTACGCCGTGCTTCTGGCCACCCCGGATGCGAGCGCGGCCTCGTCCACAGTGGGCGTCTTGCCCGCTGCAATCATCTCCCTGGCCGCGTCGACCAATGCGTTGAGGGTGCGGCGCTTCTGGCCGCTGCGGCCACGTTCCAGATAAGGGGTTGACATAGAGCTTATGATACCGCAGTCTTGTTATGAGACATCAGTCCCATAAAGTCATCAGCCCAATAAAGAGGCGAGTCCCATGGACACGACGAAGCAGGCCAAATCATTCACCCGCCAAGCAGGGGAAGGCGAGCGGCGGTGGTTCTTCGGGGGCGGCGTCCACACCTGGTTGGCCAAGGCCGAGGAGACCGGCGGCGCATCCCTGATCTACCGGGATGACATGGAATCCGGCAAGGTCACCCCCATGCACATCCATCCCGACACGGATGAAGCCCTCTACATTCTCTCCGGTTCCATCCTCATGAACCTGGGCGGCATTGAAGAAGAGGTGGGAGCGGGCGGCTTGGTCATGGCGCTGCGCGGCCAACCACATGCCTTCAAAGTGTTGAGTGAGGACACCAGCTTGCTCTGCATCCAAACACCCGGCAACGCGCAGTCTTTTTACATGGGAGCCAGCGTGCCGCTGGGTGAAACGGGAACCGGGGTGGTGAATTTCGACCGCATTCAGGACTCCGGGAGGATCAACGGCGGCATCGTGATTGTGGGGCCGCCACCGTTTGACTAGCCACCATCGGCCGGAACCTCTCCCAGCCGCACCGCAAGCTTGCACAAAGCCGCAACAAAATGGTGGGCTGTAGCCATGAAGAAGATTCTGGGGATTCTGGCACTGACACTCATGGCGATCCTTGGGATCGCCCCGGCAGCCATGGCCGCGCCACCAACTGACATCGTTGTTGAGGACACCGCAGGAGTGCTCTATCAGCCTCAGCTGCTGCCTGCGCTGGAGGAGATCAGCTTCCACTCCCCCACCAAGGTGGTCATCTACACCCGTAGTGGCAACAAAAGCGAGAACTTCAACGAAGAGGTTCTGCGCTACGCCCGCGCCAACCACCCCGAGTGGATCAGCGCGGACGGGCAAAAATGGGCCGACGGCCTGTTCATCCTGGCCTTTGATCCGCCAGCCCGCAAGGTGGGCACCTACATGGGTGAAGACCGCAAGGTGTCCCTGGGCAAGCAGGAAGCGATCCAGGAAGCCACCAAGGATCTGTTCCGTGAAGCCCAATGGACGGACGGCACCATCGCCGGAGTCAAGAAGGCCGCCAAGCTGATCAACCAGCCCTGGTATCTCTCGGCGGGCTTCATCATCACCACAAGCATCGTGGGCGGCCTGGCCGCGCTGGGACTGGGGACGCGCGCCGTCGTCCGGGCCAAGAACAGGAAGAAGGCCGCTGAGCATCTCAAGCGCGGCGACGCCGGATTCTCCAGCGTCAGCCTTGATTTGCCCGTCACCGAACTCAATGCCAACACCATCCCCGAAGCATCAAGCTACGGCGCCCTAGTGCTGGAGAAGTACCGCAATTTCAATACCCGGTACCATGAGGCCAGCGATTTGAACCAGACGTGCCACGCCTTTACCAAGAAAGATCTAGCCAAGGGTTCCACCGTCAAGACCGTGGCTCAGTACGCCGATCTGGCGGAGGAATTGGACAGTCTGGACGACGTCATCGCGGACACTAATACTTTGCTCAACAAGTTTGCCGGCTGGGAAGGCGCGTGGGACAGGCAGGCCCACCCCATGCGCCATGACTTGGAACAGCTGCCAGCACTGATCGCCCAGGCAGAGGCCCAAGGCCTGCCCACCACCGCAGCCCTCGCCTCACTGCACACCCAGAGAACCCAGGGGCTGCAACAATTGGCCGCCGATTTCCGGTCCGGGCTGATCACCCCGGATGCGGCTCTGGACCAGCTGCGGGCCATGGGTGCGGAACTGACATCCGTGTTGCAGCGGCATTCGGAGGCCATGATCGGCAAGTACGCCAAAAATAAGTCCGAGACTATGGACATGGAGCGGGCCATGGAAAGCAGTCGCCGGACCGAGATTCGTGGCCGCGAATCCACCATCTTGGGGTCCGTGTACCAGTGGTACACCTTCTACCCGGTGCACGCCTTCGCCATCGGCTACAGCAGCGGCAGAAGCACTGTTGACTCGGCCCGCTCCAGCGCCAGTTCCAGCGGTGGCAGCAGCAGCGGCTACGGCTCAAGTGGCGGAAGTTTCTCCGGTTCAGGCAGCTCCTCCAGCTTCTAAGACCTTTTCAGGCACGACAGACGCTCTCGCAGCAATGGCTGGATTTTGGTGGACGCTATCGCACACAACTGCGAGAGCGTTCGGCAAAAACTTGCCATTGCTGCGAGAGGGTCCGGAAAAAACTGACCACTGATGCGATAGCGTTTTGCTTTGCGGGTGGCTAGTCCTTGAGGGCCACAGCATGCTCGGTGGCTGGCGGCTCAGTCGGCCCCTCTGCGGAGTCTTCAATGTAGCGTTTGGCGTTGATCATGACGGCGCCGGTCATCATCACCAGCAGGCAGATGCCCAGCATGGCGAAGGATGCGGTCCACGAGCCTGTGGATTCGTGCATGGTTCCGAACAGCAGGGGCGCAATGCCAGCGCCTGCGTAGCCAAGCCCCTGGCTGAAGCCGGACAACACGGCGGATCCGTGCGTAGTCCGCGAGCGCAGATTCACCATCAGCAGGGCCGTGGCGAAGGTGCCCTGGCCCAAGCCGGCAAACGTCACCCACAGCCAGGTTCCATCCAGGGGCGAGAGATACAAGCCCAGGTGGCCGGTGGCCGAACACATCGCGAAGAGGCTGATCGCCACGATGGGGTTCTTCATGCGCGGCACCCACAGCGGCACCAGCAAGCTCACGGGCAGGCCCAGAATGGCAAAGTAGGCCAGCGCCGAGCCCGCCGTTGCGGCGTCGAGCCCCTGGCCTGCAAGGTAGGGCGGCAGCCAGGTGAAGTACACATAGGTTTGGGCGGAGTTTCCGGCCAGAAATATGGCCAGCCCCCAGGCCACGGGCGAACGCCACGGCCGCAGCTTCGGCACAGGCCCGGCACCGCCCTGGGTGGCACTGAGGTGGGCTGCCTTCCCGGCTGGGGAAACGGCGTCGCCCCTTTCCTTGCGGTCACGGCGGAATTGCAGAATCCAAGGCAGGAGCACCAGGAAACTCACCGAGGCCCACATCCCAATGGACACCCGCCAGGTGCTCAGCCCGGCCACCGGCACGGCCAGCTGCGGGCTGATGGCGGTGCCCACGGCCAGCAGTGTCACGTAGCCGGCTGTCACCAGCCCCACCCTGTCGGGGAAGTACTTTTTGACCAGCGGCGGCAGCACCACATTGCCAATTCCGTAGCCGGCCATGATCACAGCCGTGAGGCCCAGGAACGGCCACACCTGTTCCGTGGTGGCGCGGGCCAGCTGGCCCAGCACGGCAAGGGCCACGGCGGCCACCAGCGCCTTCTCCAGGCTGAAGCGGCGGATCAGCACAGGCGTCAGCAGCCCAAAGAGGGCAAAAATCAGTGGCGGCAGCATGGCCAGCAGGCCGATGGTGTTGGCATCGAAGCCCAGCTCACCGCGCAATTCGCCCAGCAGCGGGGGCACCACGGACACGGCCGTGCGCAGGCTCAGGGCCATGACCATGATGCCCAGGAGCGCCCCGATGCGGCCGGCCCATGGTTTCTTCACAACAAAATTGCTCACCGGTTAACCCTAGCCACCTTCCGCGGCGCCATGCGCCCGGCAGTCCTTGACCGGGCACAACTGCGGCCATAGATTGGGGATTGGCCCGCACACCCCACCCCACGGCAAGGATGCCCCATGGATTTAACGCAGCCCATCACCAAGACCGCTTGTTTGGCCGCAGACCAGGGCGATCCCCTGCGCCGGTTCCGGGACCAGTTCATCCTGCCCCAGGGCGTGAACTACTTGGACGGCAACTCCCTCGGCGCCAGGCCTGCAACGTCCACCCAGGTGGCCACGCGCGTCATGGAGGATGAGTGGGGCACGGGGCTGATCCGCAGTTGGAACACCGCTGGCTGGTTTGAGCTGCCGGGCCGTCTGGGCAATAAGTTGGCGGGTCTGCTCGGTGCCGGCGAGGGCGAGGTGGTTGTCACGGACACCACCTCACTGAACCTGTTCAAGGCCCTGGCCGCTGCCGTTCGCATCCAGAAGGCAGCCGATCCGGCGCGGAAGGTCATTGTTACGGAGCGGGACAACTTCCCCACGGACATCTACATGGCCCAGGGCATGGTTGATTTCCTGGACCAGGGCTACTCGGTGCGCCTGATTGACAGTTCCTTGTCCTTGCAGGATGCCGTGGGCGCGGATGTTGCCGTGGTGGCGTTGTCGCACGTCAACTACCGAACGGGGGCCATGTGGGACATGGCTGCCACGAGCTCTGCCATTCACGACGCCGGAGCGTTGGCCGTGTGGGACCTGGCCCATTCCGCCGGGGCCGTCCCCGTTGACCTGCGCGGTGCGGGTGCCGACTTTGCTGTGGGCTGCACCTACAAGTACCTTAACGGCGGGCCCGGCTCGCCGGCCTTCATCTGGGTCAATGCCGCCCACCAGGACCGGTTTTGGCAGCCCTTGTCAGGGTGGTGGGGCCATGCCCGGCCCTTTGCCATGGAGGATTCCTACGAACCGGTCTCCGGCATTGGCCGGTTCCTGTGCGGCACCCAGCCCATCCTGTCCATGGCGCTGGTGGAGTGCGGGCTGGACATCAGCTTGGCGGCGCCCATGGCGCAGGTGCGGGAAAAGTCGTTGGCGCTGACGGATCTGTTCATCGCGCTCGTTGAGGCCCGCCGCGGTGAGCACGAGCTGGAACTCATCACCCCTTTGGACCATGCCCAGCGCGGTAGCCACGTCAGCTACGTTCATCCGCAGGGCTACCCCGTGATGGCGGCCCTTATTGCGCGCGGAATCATTGGCGATTACCGCGAACCTGGGGTCCTGCGGTTCGGCATTACGCCGCTGTATGTGGGGTACATGGACGTGTGGAACGCCGTGGAGGCCTTGTTTGACATCCTGGATAACAAGCTCTGGGACGCCCCCGAGTTCCTGGCCCGGCTGCAGGTGACGTAGCGGGCCAGTAATGCTCCCGCTTTTTCGGCAGGATCGTGCAGAAAATCGGCACCCAGGGCTTAGTATGGAGCCACGGTTCCTGCGCGGAAAGGTGTTGACTCATGGACGTTGCCGAACTGGGCGCCACCTTGCGCGCCCGACGAAAAGCCTTGCACCTGACGCAGAGCGAAACCGCCGACCTGGCCGATGTCTCCACCCGCGTGCTCAGCGACCTGGAAAACGGCCGCGAAACTGTGCGCCTGGACATCTTGGCCGCCGTGGCCACGGCGCTTGGCATGAGCCTGGGCCTGACGGTGACAATGCCATGAGAATCCACTGACGTGTTGCGGACACTCCCGTGAAGAACCTTGAACATGCCAAAACAGTCACCCAGGCAGTGATTTTCAAGAAGGGTAGGGCCGCGGCCACCCTGAGCCGGCACCCAAGCGTTGGCGTGGTCTTTTCCTATCTGCCCACCTATCTCAGCACTGGCGGCCCGGCGATTGCCTCCACCCTGCCGGCCCTTGACGTCCCGGTGACGCTGGGCCACGGCAGCGTTCCGGCGTTCTTTGCGGGCCTGCTCCCGGAGGGCGAACGCCTGTCCAAGCTGCGCTGGGCGGTGAAAACCACCATCAATGACGAGTTCTCCCTCCTGGTTGCTGCGGGTGAGAACCCCGTGGGCGACGTCCAGATCCTGCCGACAGGGCACGAACCCCAAAAAGTCCCCGCCCTGCTGACTGTCACCAAGAACATGGCCACCATGAACTTTGGTGATTTTGCCTCCGTCCCCGGCCCCGTTGACCATTCGGCGCTGCCCGGCATGCAGGACAAGGTCACGGCCTCGTATCTGCATGACAAGGACCCCAGCCGCGCCTACATTCTCAAGTTCAACGACGGCAGCCACGCCCGTCAGGTTGAAACGGAATTCATGCTCCTGCAAAAGGCCAGACGGCTCGCCATCCCCGTGGCGGACGCCCGTTTGGTGTACGACGGCGCCGGTCAGGCAGCGCTGCTGGTCTCCCGTTTTGACCGGTCCCCCGGCGGGCCGTTGGCGGTTGAGGATTGCGCCCAGCTGATGGGGCTATTGCCGGGCCGCAAGCACTCGGTGCCCTCCGAGGCCGTGGCAGCGGCCGCCGTGAACATGTGTTCGGCCCAGTCCCTGGCCGCCCGCAACATTTTCCTGCAGTTCCTCTTTGCCTGGCTGACGGGCAACGGGAATCTGCACGCCAAGAACATTTCCGTGGTGCAGCAACACAATGGCGAATGGCTGGTGGCCCCCGCCTACGACCTCCAATGCACGCTGGCTGCCGAGATTGAGCAGGGCTTCGCGGCCGGTGTTCCCGGGGGAATCTTGACCGATCTGACCGACGGCGACCCCTCCCGGGACCCCGGCATGGCCCTGCCCGTGGGTGGCAGCGCCGGCAGCCGGACAGGCCTGAACCGCAACGACTGGCTCCGCTTTGGCCGTTCCCTGCACATCCCCGAACGGCTCGTGGCCAAATGCATCGACAAGGCCCTTGCGGCCTCCGTCATGACCACGGCGGAACTGCCCTTTGAGCGTGGGGTCAGTGCCGCCGTCGTACGTGTTTTGGGGATTCGACGCGCGGCCATCCAACGCTAGAAACACCGCCAAATACTTTTACTGACGAATTGCCGCTAAAATGTCTCTATGCCACGAATAGCCGCCCCCACGAACGCGGCGCAGCGCGAGCAGACGCAGCGCAAAATCCTCGACGCCTTTGGCGACCTTCTGTTTACACACGGCCTTCCCGGGCTCACCATGACCGATGTTGCCCGCACGGCTGGCGTGGGACGAACAGCCGTTTACAATTACTTTGCCGATCTGGAACAGCTCCTGGTGGCCTACGCGCTGGATGAAACCGGCAAGTTTGTTGCCGAGTTGCGGGCCAAGTTGGATGGTTTGGGGAACCCCGTGGACCGGCTGGCCGTGTACGTGCGCGCGCAGCTTGAGGACCTCACCCGGCGCCATCTGCCCCCTGGGCCGGCCATGCGATCGGTGCTGTCCAGTGAGTCGTTCGCAAAGCTGGGCGTTCATGTGGGCGAGCTCAATGCTTTGTTGGAAGACATCTTGCGCACCGGCATGGAGCAGGGCTATTTGCCTGCGTCAGACGTGGACGGCCTGGTGCAGCTCATCCACGGATCGTTGACGGCAAGCGCCTCCCGCCGCAACTCGGACACCCCGGACGAGGACCGCATTGCCGCAGCCGTGAAGTTTATTCAGGCCGGAGTGGGCGCCGCCTTTGACGAACATGGCCGCCCCGTCATCGTGGAGCAGTAGGGCTCGTCAGGGCTTCTTGAGCGCCGTTGCGCCAGGGCTTGCGGGAGTGCCAGGGCTTGCGGGAGCGCTCGGCGGCGGGCTGAGCCGCGGGCAAAAGAGCACGCCCGGCTTTTGGTCCACCTTGGGCACTGCCACCAGGTCCTGGAACTGACTGGTTAGGATGACGTCCACACTGGCATCTTCCCTACCGTCCTGCACATACTCCGAACCATCCGCCACGAGGGAAAAATTTCGCTGCATATTGAAAGCGGCAGCATGGCCCTTGGCACCTGAAACTATCACTACGGGAGCTGAATATTCGGAGGCTTTATTGGCTACTTCACCCACTGCGAAGCTTCGTTGCATCAGTTCCTGCGCCACCTGGCCGGCCCGGCCCTCGGCGGCGCCGCCGTTGTAGACATTGACCCTGACAGTCTTGTTGGCCGGGTAGTCCAACGTCTCACCCGGACAGGCTGCGGGTGTGGGAGTGGGTTTGCCTGCACTGAATTTCAGCTCGAGTTCACCGCGCTGTACCATCCCCGCCAAGACTAGGCCCGTGGCCACCATGGCCAGCAGAAGCACCAAAATGACGCCGTGGGTGATGCGGCGGCGTACCGTGCTGCTGGGAATTTCCGGCGTTTCCGGCTCGGGGAACGCCTCGGCCAAGCCCTTGGAATCCACAATGTGGTGCCCGTGCCAGGAATGGATGTCTTTTTCTTTTTTTCGTTTCTGGCGAAGATCGTAGGCCGCATCCTTGGCCTGGCGCTTCTCTTCGCGGGCAGCCTTGCGCCGCTGCTTGGCCGTCATCAACACTTCATCGTGGAGGGCCTCGCCGGGAAAGTACCGGGGCGGGGGTGGAATGCGGTCAGCGGATTCCCCGGAAGGCGGCTCCGCGCGGGGCCTAGTCATCTATCACCAACACTCGGGCGTGCAGAATAGTCCGCTGGTGCAAGGCCGTGCGGACAGCCCTGTGCAGGCCATCCTCCAGATACAAGGTGTCGCGCCATTGCACCACGTGCGGGAACAGGTCACCGAAGAACGTTGAGTCTTCGGCCAGAAGGGCTTCAAGGTCCAGTTGTGCCTTGGTGGTGACAAGCTCGGCCAGCCTGACCTGGCGCGGCGGAACGCTGGCCCAGTCCTTGGGCGTGATGTGGCCATGGTCCGGATAGGGGCGTTTGTCGCCAACAGCTTTGAAGATCACTCCTTCAGACTAGGGACTGTGCGGCCCTAAAGGAACTGGCCGCGCTGTGGACGCAGCGTCGTGTTGCCAAAAGGTTATGCAAAGTGGCCCTTCCACCGCCTCTGCTGGGACTATGGGGCATGACACTTTTGCAACCCCCGCTTGCCCTCCTTCTTGATGTTGATGGCCCCTTGGCCAGCCCTGTGACCCGGCGGGTGGCCCCCGGTATCATTGCGGACTTGATTGAGCTGGTGCGCCGGGGCATCCCTGTGGTGTTCAATACCGGCCGCTCGGACGCATTTATTGCGGAGCAGCTCATGGAGCCCATGCTCGCGGCCGGGTTGCCGGACGGTGCAGTGGTCCACGCCATCTGCGAGAAGGGGGCCGTTTGGTTCAGCTTCACGGCGGGCGGGCCCGGTCCCATCCACGTGGACCAGGATCTTGCCATGCCCACGGCCTTCGGTGACGACGTCCGCGAACTCGTGGCGCGCTCCTACGCCGATCACATGTTCTTCGACGAGACCAAGCGGGCCATGGTGTCCGTGGAGCAGCACATTGAGGTTGAGAGCGGAAGCTACCTTGCCGAGCAGGCAAAGTTCGACGCCGATGCCCTGGCTTTGCTGGCCACCCACGACCTGGGTGCCACCCGCCTTGAGCACCGGGCGCCGGCGTCGTCCGGGGACGTGGACTACCGGGTTGACCCGTCCATCATTTCCACCGACATTGAGTCAGTCCGCCTGGGCAAGGACCTGGGCGCCAGCCGCGCGGTGGAGCTGCTGGCCGCCCAGGGCATTGTTCCGCAGTCCTGGCGCACAGTGGGTGATTCCCGCACCGACTACGCCATGGCCGATTGGCTGCACCACCACGATCACCACGTCATCCACGTTGATGTCCGCCCGGCCGACGGCGTGCCCAGCAAACCGTACGCGATCCAGACCGCCGCCGACCTCAAGTTGGGCGAAGCGGTGGTCAATGACTTCTCCGGGGCGGCATTCCTGCAGCACTGGCTGGACGAGCTGGCCCGCTAGTTTTTTCGGCAGCGACTACGCAGATAACGCCCTCTCGGCGCGCTGAGAGGGCGTTATCTGCGTAGTCACGTAGGAATGGGTCTAGCTCAGTGCCGCTTCCACGGCCGCAAGCAGCTCCGGCGAGTCAGGCGTCACGGAAGATGGGAAGCGTTCCAGCACGGCGCCGTCGTGCGTGATCAGGAATTTTTCAAAGTTCCAGGCGATGGGCTCCTCGCCCTGGCCGGTCAAAACGGCGTAGAGCGGGTGCGCATCGGGGCCGTTGACATCGGTTTTTGAGGCGAGCGGGAAGCTCACGCCAAAGTTCTTTCGGCAGAACTCCACAATCTCCTCCTGCGTGCCGGGTTCCTGCCCACCAAACTGGTTGCACGGCACACCCACCACGGTCAGGCCCTGTGAGCTGTACTTGCCGTGGAGCGCCTCAAGGGCGTCGTACTGGCGGGTGAAGCCGCATTCTGAGGCCACGTTGACCAGCAAAACGGCCTTGTCGGCCAGCTGTGGGAGTGACTTTTCGGTGCCGTCGCTCAGGGCGAGGGGGATACTGTTCAAGGTTTCTGTAATCACAGGCTGAGTCTAACCGGCTCAGCTGACGGGCGGCCGTGGATTGGCTTAAACGACGAAAGGCCCGGAATCATGATGATTCCGGGCCTTTCATTGGCGGAGGATGGGGGATTTGAACCCCCGAGGGCGTTAACCCAACACGCGTTCCAGGCGTGCGCCATAGGCCGCTAGGCGAATCCTCCAGCTTGCCGTGCAGAACACGGCAGGTTCAAGAGTACCTGACAAAGTGCCAAACGCACGAATCGAGTGTCCCGGGCCTGGGAATGGCCGGCAATTGGGGCAATTCCGGGCAAGAAATAAGGGCAGCTCGGCCCCGTTCAAGCCTTACCACCCTTACTTCCCCATGCGGTCATTGCGGAAGGCAGACCACTTGCAAAGGATTGGGCACTCAATGCACCCCCCCATACAGCCATCGTCGGCGCTCTATTCCGCGACGGCGGTACATGCCAAACTTTACAACACCGTCACACGCGCGTGACATTCCTCACGTCTTCTTTACGTCACGAAGCCCGCAGCCGCTATTGCCCAGCACGCATGGCCATGACCGCCGTGACGAAACCTGCCAAGGCAAAGCCGGCCGTGAGTATCCACAGCAGGAATGTCTGGCCGGCATGGTGGCGGGTGCGTTGTGTTGAGTTGGTGGAGAACACCTCAATGCGGGTCAGGGCAAGAATCCCCGTACCGAAGGCCAGCACCCAAAAGAACCATTCAAAGAATCCAAATCCCAACATGCTGACTCGCTCCTTCTTGGACCAGGCTGCGCAAGGGCAAAAGCGCACCGGGACCGGCTTGGCTTTAGCGTCATTGCCCCTTCTGGCGAACGTATCACCGTGGCAGGAAAATTGAAATGGCCCGCTGGGGACTGCGCGGATTCGCCCGCGCCGCCGCAGTCAGGTAAGCTGATTCCCGGCCCCTCATGTGGCGTCACCCTGTGAACTCCCCCAGGACCGGAAGGTAGCAAGGGTAAGCGGGCTCTGGCGGGTGCATGGGGGGTCTATATTTATCCCCAGATGCGCCCCGAACGCCGCATCTATGCGGCACTTTGTCAGGCGGATTAGATAGGGTTTCAACTGTGAGCGCACCAACAGCCCTGTATCGCCGGTACCGTCCCGATTCTTTTGCGACAGTCATTGGCCAAGAGCACGTCACCTCCCCCCTGATGACTGCCCTGGACAAGAACCGCGTCAACCACGCGTACCTGTTTTCCGGCCCCCGCGGCTGCGGTAAAACCACCTCGGCACGCATCCTTGCCCGCTGCCTCAACTGCGCCCAAGGCCCCACCTCACACCCCTGCGGAACATGCGAAAGCTGCGTGGAACTGGCCCGCGGCGGCGCCGGCTCCCTGGACGTCATTGAAATTGACGCGGCCAGCCACGGTGGCGTTGACGACGCCCGCGACCTGCGCGAACGCGCCACCTTTGCCCCCATACGGGACCGCTACAAGATTTTCATTATTGACGAGGCCCACATGGTCACCTCGGCAGGTTTTAACGCGCTGCTGAAGATTGTTGAAGAGCCGCCGGAGCACATCAAGTTCATCTTTGCCACCACGGAGCCTGACAAGGTCATTGGCACCATCCGTTCGCGCACTCACCACTACCCCTTCCGGCTGGTGCCGCCCGAGCCCCTCATGGCGTATTTGGCGCAGTTGTGTGAACAAGAGAATGTATCCGTTGCCCCGGGCGTTCTCTCACTGGTGGTGCGCGCCGGCGGCGGCTCGGTGCGCGACTCGCTTTCGGTCCTTGACCAGCTGATGGCCGGCGCCGACGCCTCAGGGTTGAACTACGATCTGGCTGTTGACCTGCTGGGCTACACTCACGCCTCGCTCCTAGACGATGTAGTGGAGGCCCTGGCCGCCGCTGATTCGGCAACAGTCTTCAAGTCGGTGGACAGGGTCATCCAGACAGGCCACGATCCCCGCCGTTTTGTGGAAGACCTGCTGGAGCGTTTCCGCGACCTCATCATTGTGCAGGCCATGCCGGAGAGCGCCCACGCCATCCTGCGCGGCACCCCTGATGAGCTGATTGCGCGCATGCAGTCACAGGCCGCCCAGCTCGGTGCCGCGGAGCTCTCCCGTGCCGCCGATGTCACCAACGCAGCGTTCAACGAAATGACCGGCGCCACCTCGCCGCGTCTGCACCTGGAATTGCTGGGCGCGCGACTTCTCCTGCCGGGCGCGGATTCCTCCACCCGCGGCATGGCCACCCGGCTTGAGCAGCTGGAACGGCGCCTGAATTACGCTGGCACCGCTGCCGCTGCCCCCGTATCTGGCGCACCGCTTGCTACTGCGCCGGAACAGCCCGTTGCTTTGCAAAGTTCGACGCCGGCCCCCACCTACGCTGACCCCGCCACCTCAAATGGCGGCCTGGCTGCCGTACGGGCACAATTGGCGCGTGCCAAAGAAGCAGCGGGCGCCGAAGTGGCCGCACGCCAGGCCCCGGTTTCTGCCCCGGCGGAAACACCCGCAGTGGAGTCCTCTGCCACGGCAGCCGCCCCGGCCGTTGAACAGATCTCGCACCCCATCCCGACCCAGCAGCAGGCGCCCGCTGCGGCAGTTCCTGAGCCGGTTCAGTCAGCTCAAAGCGCCGCAGCGGCACAGTCTTGGGACAGCCTCCCCACACCCACGGGCAATGCTGACGCTGATGCTCCCACGCGGCAGCCCAGTGCACCCGCAGCGCAACAGGCGCAACAGGCGCAACAGGCGCAGGCTGCCGCCCCCAAAGCACCGCAAGCCGCAGCAGCCCCTAGCACCGCGTCCGCCAGCGGCAGTGCCTCCAACATTGAGATCATCCGCCGCGCCTGGCCGGAAATCCTTGGCGCACTGCGAAACATCCGCATGGCGTCGTGGGTAATCGTCAACCAAAACGTGGTGCCGCAAACCTTCGACGGTCAGGAACTCCGCGTGGGGCTTCCTTCCGCAGGCCTGATCAGCACCTTCACCAACAGCGGCCACCTGGAGAATTTGCAGCAGGCCATCAACCAGGTACTGGGCATGACCATTGCGATCATGCCCGCCGCTGGCGATGCGCCGAAGGCGAGCGCTGAGCCAAACCCAAAAGTTCAAACTGGTAATCAGCCGCCAGCACCCCGGAGTGGCCGCGGCGGAACAGTTGGCGCCCCCGCGCAGCTAGGCAATGCCCCGGCACTGGTTAAGTCGGCACAGGCTGTCCCGGCACAGGCCCAGCCGGTCCCGGCCCCGGCCCCGGCAGTTCCAGAGCCAGTCGCGGCCCCCCTGGACGCATGGGGTCTTCCCGCTGCACCTGCACCCGCAGCGCCCGTTTCACCCGCAATCGTTGTGGCTCCCCTTGCAGCGGAGCGGGCAGTGCCGGTTGCCGAGCAGCCGTTCGCGACCCCAGCGCCGCAGACACCCGCACCAAAGGCCGTTCCCGTGGCAGCGCCGCTTGTCGAGGTGCAGGCGCCCGCCGCCGAGGAGCCCGCCGCCGAGGAGCCCGCATACTGGGAGGGCCCCACCGAACCCAGTGATCCCTGGGATGAGCCGCACCCGGATTCCTACCCGCCGGCCGATCCCTACCAGGACCAGTTCGCGGAAACAGCGCATTCGCCGGCGCCAATCCCGGAATACCAGGCACCGCCGGAACAGCCAGCGGCTGCGGCCCCGCCTGCACACACACCGCCACGGGTTTCACCCATTTCGGCCTGGACCACCGGCTGGGATACGCCGGCTGCCAGCGTAGAGCCTGCCGCCCCGGAGGCGACGCAAGCCGTGGTGCCCAAGCGCAGCGCCCTCTTGGCTGAGCAGATGTCCCAGCCTGCCCCGCAGGACTGGGGTGTATCGCTGGGAGCTCCGGCACGCTCAGACGTGAAAGATCCGGGGTGGGGCAGCTTGTCCAACGCCCCCGACTGGGCCCAGGCAGATGCGCCGGCCGCACCGACGGAAACACCGGCCGCGGTGCCGGCACCAGTTGCTGAACCCATAGTTGCCGCGCCCGCCGTGCAGGCTGCACCCCCGGTGACAGCCGCACCCCCCGCGGAAGTAAGCGTCCCAGCCCAGGAGGTTCCGGCGTCGAACGCTGACAATGGCGGGACCAAAATGAGCCGCTACCAGCGGCTGGCCACGAGCCCCGAGGCTCAGGCGGCGCGCGCCCAAGCCCCGGCGGTTATGGCGCAAACCCCCTATGTGGAGGATGTCCCCAGCCCGGACGATGTCACCATTGAGGAATCCGGTGTGGTGGGCCAGGCCGCGGTGGAGCGTATTCTTGGCGGAGTGCTCATTGAGGAACGCCCGCTCAACGCGTCGCACTAAGCCGGCTTGGCGCCACCATTTTTGAACCAATAGACAAGAGGCATTGTGTACGAGGGAGCAGTTCAGGAGCTCATCGATGAGTTGGGCCGCCTGCCAGGAATTGGGCCCAAATCCGCCCAGCGGCTCGCTTTCCACATTCTGGAGGCGGACACCGAGGACATGCAGCGCTTGGTTCGGGCCATTGTCACGGTCAAGGAACGCGTAAAGTTCTGCACCGTGTGCGGCAATGTCACCGAGGCGGAGCTGTGCAACATTTGCCGCGATCCGCGCCGTGATCCCAGCATCATCTGCGTCGTGGAGGAATCCAAGGACGTTCTCGCTGTGGAGCGCACCCGTGCTTTCCGCGGCCGGTACCACGTACTGGGCGGCTCCATCAACCCCATCGCGGGCATTGGTCCGGACCAGTTGCGCATCCGCGAACTGCTCACCCGCCTGAACGACAGCCAAATCCAAGAGGTCATCATCGCCACCGACCCCAACCTGGAAGGCGAGGCCACGGCAACGTACCTCTCCCGCATGCTCAAGACTATTGGGATTGCCGTGACCCGGCTGGCTTCAGGCCTCCCCGTGGGCGGCGACTTGGAATACGCCGACGAGGTCACCCTGGGCCGCGCCTTTGAAGGCCGCCGCAACGCCCTCACGTAACCCCGCAAACAGCCCCGCCGTGGCCTCGTGAACGTACAGTTGATGCTGATGTTTCACGTCAACATCGGCATCAACTGTACGTTCACGAGGCGGACGTGGCCGGTTTCGACGACGTTCCCACCGACAGCTGGGCAAGCCGTTCCCTAGTGGGCGTGCCGGGTGTGGGTGTGTAGAGCACAAAGTGCAGGTCCGGGGCGTCGGAGGGCACGAGCCTGTGGTGCTCAAAGGTCAGCTCGCCCACCAACGGGTGGACAAAGACGCGCTGCCGGGAGGCAAAACCTTCCACCCCGTGGTCTGCCCAAATCCGGGCGAACTCCCCGCTCGCAGCGGACAGCCTGGCCACCAATGCAGTATGCGCGGCGGAACCAAGCCGGGGCCCTGCCTCCGCCCGAAATTCGGCCACAAAATGCCGTGAGGTCTCTTCCCAGTCGGGCAGCATGCGGCGCAGGGCGGGATCGGTGAAGATCAGCCACAGCAGGTTCCGCTGCTCCGGGGCCACCTCGGCAATCCTTGAGTACAGTCCGGCGTAGGCGCCGTTCCAGCCCGCAATCCCCCAGTCCGGGGCCACGGCAAACGCAGGGAAATCCAGGGCGTCCAGCAATGCCTGCAAATGCGGCGGCGCGGCTTCGATGGCTGTAACTTCAGCCAGGGGCAGGGCCGCGTAACCGCCCATGGCCAGCAGATACGCCTGCTCGGCGGCACTCAGGCGCAACACCCTGCCCACGGATTCAAGCACCTGGCGGGAGGCATTGATGTCCCGCCCCTGTTCCAGCCAGGTGTACCAGGTGACGCTCACGGCGGCGAAGGCCGCAATCTCCTCACGCCGCAGACCCAGCGTGCGGCTGCGGCCAATAGGCGGCAGGCCATGGTCCGCCCGCACCAGCCCCGCACGACGGTCACGCAGAAACTGACCCAGCTCCCGCCGTCGCTCTTCATCCATGGCACCAAATCTAGCACTGCCACTACTAGTATTAGCGCCGTCTTCCTGTCCGGGCCAAAATGCTGGTTAACTGTCACTATGCCTCCATTACGTTCACGCACAGTCACCCACGGCCGCAACATGGCAGGCGCCCGCGCCCTCATGATGGCCTCCGGCGTCGCCAAGTCCGACATCGGCAAGCCCATTGTTGCCGTCGCCAACTCCTTCACCGAGTTTGTCCCCGGCCACACGCACCTCGCCCCCGTGGGCCGCATTGTCTCCGACGCCATTCACGAGGCCGGCGCCATCGCCCGCGAATTCAACACCATCGCGGTGGACGATGGCATCGCCATGGGCCACGGCGGCATGCTCTACTCGCTGCCGTCCCGCGACCTCATCGCCGACTCGGTTGAGTACATGGTGAACGCCCACTGCGCCGACGTGCTGGTCTGCATCTCCAACTGCGACAAGATCACCCCCGGCATGCTCATGGCCGCGCTGCGCTTGAATATCCCCACCGTTTTTGTCTCCGGCGGCCCCATGGAAGCCGGCCGGGTCACCATGACCGACGGCTCCATCCGCACCCTGGATTTGGTCAACGCCATTTCCGACGCCGTGGATGACTCCATCTCCGACGCCGACATTGACCTCATCGAGGACAACGCCTGCCCCACCTGCGGCTCCTGCTCGGGCATGTTCACGGCCAACTCCATGAACTGCCTCACGGAAGCCATCGGCCTGTCGCTGCCGGGCAACGGCTCACTACTGGCCACCCACACCGCGCGCAAGGAGCTGTACCAGCGCGCCGGTGCCACTGCCGTTGCACTGGCCAAGCGTTACTACGAGGACGACGACGCCTCCGTGCTGCCGCGCTCGATCGCCAGCTTTGAGGCGTTCGACAACGCCATGGCACTGGACATCGCCATGGGCGGCTCCACCAACACCATCCTGCACCTGCTCGCCGCAGCGCAGGAGGCCGGGCTGAAGTACGATCTGGACGACATCGACGCCAAGTCGCGCCAGGTCCCGTGCCTGGCCAAGGTTGCCCCGAATGTTGCCGGCAGCAAGACCTTCTACATGGAAGACGTGCACCGCGCCGGCGGCATCCCGGCACTGCTGGGTGAGCTGAACCGCGGCGGGCTGCTCCACACGAACGTCAAGTCGGTCCACTCCGAGGGCCTCACCGACTGGCTGGACGACTGGGACATTCGCGGCGGCAAGGCCACCGAGGCTGCGCAGGCCCTGTGGACTGCTGCACCGGGCGGCCAGCGCTCCTCCACTGCGTTCTCCCAGTCTGCCGAGTGGACGTCCCTGGACACCGACGCCGCCGAGGGTTGCCTGCGCGATGTTGGGCACGCCTTCTCCAAGGACGGCGGTTTGGGCGTCCTGCGCGGCAACATTGCCGTGGACGGCGCCGTGGTCAAGACCGCTGGCGTGGATGAGTCCATCTGGACGTTTGAGGGCCCGGCCGTGGTGTGCGAGTCACAGGACGAGGCCGTGGAAAAGATCTTGAGCAAGATAGTGAAGGCCGGCGACGTAGTCGTCATCCGCTACGAAGGCCCGCGCGGCGGTCCGGGCATGCAGGAAATGCTCTACCCCACGTCCTTCCTCAAGGGCCTGGGCCTGGGCAAGGTTTGCGCGCTCATCACCGATGGCCGCTTCTCCGGCGGCACCTCAGGTCTCTCCATTGGCCATGTCTCCCCCGAAGCGGCCGCTGGCGGCACCATCGCCCTCGTTCAGGACGGCGACCGCATCCGGATCGACATCCCCAACCGGTCCATGGAATTGCTGGTTGACCCGGTGGAACTGGACGAACGCCGAGATCTGCTCGAGGCAACCACCGGCTACCGTCCGGTGGCCCGTGAGCGTGAAGTTTCCCTGGCCCTGCGCGCCTACGCCTCCATGGCCACCAGCGCCGACAAGGGTGCCATCCGCCAGGTTCCCGAAGACGCCATCATGATGCGAGCACCGCGCGCCGAGGTTTCCGTCTCTTAAGCAACATGCCCCGTCTATGACGCAGTAGATGCGGCGGAAAGCGCTTTCTTCCGGTATTTTGGCGCACCTAGTGCGTCATAGATACTGACGGCTGGAACGCCGTCGGACATTAACGAGTGGCGCCGCTAGGCCGGAGAATTAACTCCAGCAGGGGCCGAGGATCCGTGGCGTCGTCACGGGCAATCCTGTGCAACAACAACCCTTCCAGACAGGACATTAACGCCGCAGCCACAACACTCGGGCGCGGCACCTCAAGATGTCCCAGCGCGGCGACGGCCAGCTCCTCGTAGCGGGCACGCCCGCGACCCACTGCCTGGCGCACCTCAAGGTTGTGGCCGGCCTCCACGAAGAGTGCAAACCTGGCCGCCGTGAAGGTCCGGTTTTGACCACCGGCGAATTCATAAACCGCACACAAGCCATCAACGAACTCCTCCACCGTGCCAGGCCGCAGAAACTCACCCATGCCCGAGAGTTCCTGCTCGACCAAGTAGTCAACTACACCGCTCAACAGGGCCGCCCTGGTGCGGAAGAAGTTGGAGGTGGAACCCTTGGGAAGGCCGGCCCGCGCATCCACGCGGGCATGAGTGAGCGCCCGAACACCTTCGGCGCCCAGTAATTCAAGTGCAGCGCTCAGGGCGCGGGTTTTAGTTGGCGGCATGAATCTACTGTAGTTCGCAATTTTTTTCACTACAAATATAGTGCTCTTGCACTATAAACATAGTAGAATTTTTTCATGAACACCACGGTACTCCCCGAGCGGACTATCCCCGGGGTCAGACACAGTTACATCAATCTTGAGGGCCTGCGGGTTCATGTGGCCCAGCTCGGCCACGGTGAGCCGCTGCTTCTGCTGCACGGATTCCCGCAGAACTGGTGGGAATGGCGCGATGTTATCGCCCCACTTGCCAGCCGCTACCGGGTGATCTGCCCAGACTTTCGCGGCACTGGCTCCACTGATGCCCCCACGGGCGGATACACCTCAGACCAATTACTTGCCGACACTCTCGGCCTGATGGATGCTCTGGGGCTTGACCGGGCCCACATCCTGGCGCATGACTATGGTGCGATCATCGGCTTCCGGATATGCCTGGAGCACCCGCAACGGGTTCGCCGGTTCGTTGCCCTGGGAATACCGCACCCCTTCCTAAAGCCATCCTTTGGCCTCATCCGGGTCTTGAAGGCGGCGTGGATCGAGCCGGTTATCGCCACACCAATTTTGGGCCCAGCACTGCTCGGGTCCCCGCGCCAGAAGTTCCCTCGTTTCCTCTTCTCCCACTTCAGCCACAGCGAGCGCAGCCTGACACCTGAAAATTTGGAGTACTTTCTAGCCAGTCTTCGCGAGCCAGCCAGGGCGCGGGCGGCCAGCGCCCTGTACCGGCGCTGCAACATCCCCACGTTTGTTGACATCTTCGCCGGTCGTTTCAGGAAGTTTCGGCTCAGTGTGCCGACGCTGATGTTGATTGGAGCCGAAGACCCGCCGCTGACACCGAGCATGCTAGCCGGGCACGAACCCTATGCCGATGACCTCACAGTCGAGTTCCTGCCGGCCGCCTCCCATTTCATCGTGGACGATGCGCCGGACGCTGTGACCCAGCGCGTCTTGGCGTTCCTGTCCCAACGCTAGGCCACGCGCGTGCCCTTGGGCAGTTTCCCGGCAGGGGTGCGCAATGCTCGCCAGCCCAGTGCCACGATTCCTGCCGCCACCAGCAGTTGCAACCCCAGACCCTGCGGCCACAATGGATTTTTCTGGTCCATGTAGTCAGCTGTGAGCTTGCCGTTGGCACAAGGGTAGCTGCCTTCAGGCCCAGCCTGCGCATACCTGGCCCCCTGGCTGATTGTCTCGAAGATGCCAGTGGAAGTCCTATCCTCCGTCACCGACTTTTGGTAGGGAATGGAATCGGCGATCACCACGAACGGGTTCATGCTCAGCATCCAGGCAACCCGTTCCGTGCGTACGGTTTCCACCTCTTGGATGACCCCAAAGCAGTACCTGTCACCATCACGGTCGGTGATGTTGCTTGGCAGCGGCGGAACATAGTCCGGCGGCACCGGCTCCTTGATGTCGCCGCTGTCATAGCCGTACATGCCTGTGTACCCCATTTGATTGGCATTCACCTTTCCCTGGCTGACCATTGCCCCGAGCCCAAAGGCGATGAGGGTTCCAAAGACCAGCAGTGAAACCACCAAATAGGTGACAACTATGGAAAACAGGGGCCGGTTGGCAAGCGCCGAGATACCAACGCCCAACGCGCACACCACGGCAATTTCCACGGCGAGCATCAGCAGCGCAATGGCTATGTGCCCGAATCCCAGTCCGCCTTGGGCTATGCCAAAGGCCAGGAACGGGACGCTGGCTGCCAGGAACGCAATCCCCGCAATCCAGGATGCCAGAAATTTCCCCCACAGGATCTGCCCGGAACTGAGCAAAGTCACCTGCAGGATCGCCAAGGTGCCGCCTGCTCTGTCGCCGTTGATCGCATTGGCGGAAAATGCCGGGGCAACCAGCAGACCAAACAGCAGCACAAAGGCCAGCACAATCTCAAAGATCAGTGGGCCCGGACTTCTGCTGCCGGCGGTTGTGTCCCACGCCATGCTGGCCTGCTGGGTATTCCAGCTCCACCACGTCAGCCAGGTGACTATGCCGATGATGACAAACCACAAGGCCAGCATGATGTACCAGCCACGTGAGCGCAGCCTTTGGCGCATCTCCATGCCCACCACGGCAAAGACACCGTCAAAGTAGGCGCGCAGGCCGGTATGCTGCCGCGCGTTGCCGGCCACACGCTGCGGGCCGGCATCATTGTGAGTCTGTGTCATGGCTGTTCCACCTTCATGCTCATGTAGGTCTCTTCCAATGCACCGGTGGCGGGGGCGAACGCACACACGGCAACGCCAGCCATCACCAGATCCCGCAACAGCGCAGACGCGTGTTCCTGAGTGGGCACTGAAATAATGACGGAGTCCCGGCGCCCATTTCCCGACTCGAAGGCCACCCCCAATGCGGCCAGTGAAGCAGCCAGCGCGGTGGCGTCTAGCGCCGAAATGGAATACTTGCGCCCCTGCCCGGCCGCCTGGTCCACTGTTTGAGCCAGCACAGTGCGGCCCTGATTCACAAACACTGCACCGTCAGCAATCTCATCCAGCTCAGCCAACACGTGGGAGGACACCACTATGGCTTTCCCCTCGGCGGCAAGCTGGCGCAGGATTCCGCGCAGGGCGACCCGGGAGCCAGGATCCAGTCCGGACGCCGGCTCATCCAGCAGCAACACCTGCGGATCATGAATCAAGGCGCGGGCAAGACTGAGCCGCTGCTGCTGTCCGCGCGACAGCACCCGCGCCTTCTGGTCCGCCAGGGACGAAAGGTTCACCAGGGCCAGCAGTTCGGCAACCCTGTCGGGAATCAATTCCTTGGGCAGCCGGTAAAACTTGCCCATGGTGTTGAGGATTTCTCGTGCCGTCAGCGCCTCCCACACTCCGAGGGTGTCCGGCATCCAACCGATTTTTGCCCTGGCCGCGGCTGGCTCCCTGATAGGGTCAATGCCCATGACGCTGACAGTGCCAGAATCCGGCGCCAGCAGCGAGGCAAGCATGAGCAGCAGAGTGGTTTTTCCGGCGCCATTGGGACCAATAAGGGCCGTTACCTGCCCCGCTGGTGCCTGCAGATCCATATTGACGACGGCGTGCACCGCACCAAAGCTGCGGGAAAGTCCCGTGGCGGACAGCCCATTGAAGGCTTCTGTCACCCCATTCTCAGGTCCGCGAGCTTGCACGGAAGCTGGCGCTGTGGCCGGATCCAGGTTCGCTGGCCGGTCCTGTTCCGGTGGAATCTGTTGGGTCATGGTGTCCCTCCCCGATAGTCCGCAATAGCGGATATGCAATCAGCATAGGCTCAGCTGGGCACCGGAGTCATCATCCCGGCGTCGGATATTCATCAGCTTCCACCCAGCCGGCCCCACCCCTTTATCGAGACCACATAATGACCTTCACGTATCATCATATGGACATCACAATTCCGTGTTGACGTACCACCGCGCTAAACTGGCTTGAAACTGCCTTCCGCGCTGATGATGCCGCACTGGCCCAGCGCGCAGGCGCGGCTCTGGCGTGAGCGGCAGCAAATTTCCTTCTCCTAGTGTTGCGTTAGGTAAGTCAATGAGTGTGCATCCATGAGCCTGATAGTTCAAAAGTACGGCGGCTCGTCCGTGTCCGACGCCGAGGGCATTCTGCGCGTAGCCCGCAGGGTTGTCAGCACCCAAACAGCAGGTCATGAAGTAGTGGTGGTTGTCTCCGCAATGGGCGACACCACCGATGAACTGCTGGATCTGGCCGCCCAGGTTTCCGAGCGTCCCCCCGCCCGCGAGCTGGACATGCTCATGACGGCCGGGGAGCGCATTTCCATGGCCCTGCTCGCCATGGCCATCAGCTCATTGGGCGGCGTGGCCCAGTCCTTCACCGGGAGCCAGGCCGGCATGATTACCGACGGCATTCACGGCAAGGCCCGCATCATCGACGTGGACCCGCACCGTGTGCGCACGGCTCTGGACAAGGGCAAGGTGGCCATTGTGGCCGGCTTCCAGGGCATGAGCCGCCAGACGCAGGAAATCACCACCATGGGTCGCGGCGGCTCGGACACCACAGCTGTTGCCCTCGCTGCGGCATTGAATGCCGATGTGTGCGAAATTTACACCGATGTTGACGGCATCTATACAGCCGATCCTCGCGTTGTGCCCAGCGCCCAGAAGATCAGCAAGATCTCCAGTGAAGAGATGCTGGAAATGGCGGCCTCGGGCGCCAAGATCCTGCATTTGCGCTGCGTGGAATACGCCAGGCGTTTTGGACTGCCCATCCATGTGCGGTCCTCCTTTAGTGACAATGAGGGAACCTGGGTTTTGCCCAGCCCTGACGACAAAATCAAGATCTCAGAGGGAGTTGCCTTGGAGCAGCCAATCATCTCCGGCGTGGCTCACGACCGGTCCGAAGCTAAAGTCACTGTTGTTGGCGTGCCGGACATCCCCGGCAAGGCAGCCATGATCTTTGGCATCATTGCCGGTGCGCATTCAAACATTGACATGATTGTGCAGAACATCTCCACGAAGGGCTCCGGCAAGACGGACATCTCCTTCACCCTGCCCATGGTGGAGGGTGAGGACGCCCTGAGCGCCCTGCGCGCCAAGCAGGACGAGGTCGGCTTCGAGGACCTGATCTATGACGATCAGATCGGCAAACTTTCCCTGATCGGCGCCGGCATGCGTTCCAACCCGGGCGTGTCCTACCGCTTCTTCCAGGCCCTGTCCGACGCCGGCGTGAACATTGACTTGATCTCCACCTCCGAGATCCGGATCTCCGTTGTCACCCGCGCAGACCTGCTCGACGTTGCAGTGCGCGCCGTCCACCAGGCCTTTGGCTTGGACGGCGACGACGAGGCGACGGTTTACGGCGGCACGGGCCGCTGAGCCCCGCAACCAGATCTGACCCGCAGAAAACGCCGAAAATCACGGTAAAACCGTGAATTTTCGGCGTTTTCTGCGGGTCAGTTGTTTGAAACTATTCCCTCGGCTCTTCCTTGCGGACCGCATAGTGGTGACCCTGCGAATCAGTATGCTGTTCAAAATGGGAGAGCTGCTCGTCGCTGCTGTCCTCAAAGGCATCGTGGCGGTGCACCACCGGGGCATCTGAATCCCCTTGGTCAGCTGGCCCAAAGACCTTCTTGAGCTTCTCCGTGCCATGCATGAATTTTTCTACGAACTTTTCGCCGCTCGTCATCATCAACACCCACTCCCAGCAGAGGAAAACCCTGTCTCCAGAACGCCTCCAGTTTACTCCTGGTGGGCGCCAAAGGCTCTGCAGTCTTGGCTCAATCATGAGTCGCAAGGGCCTAGCGCAGCGACTTGTCAGTGGGGTCCTTGGGCACCAAATACGTGCTGCCGTCTGCCCGGGTTACGGTGATCCACTGAACCGTGGCTGCCTGCTGGCTTTCCAACAACGCCTTGTTCTCCGGCGTCATCTCATGATCCAGTGGACTGCTGCTGGCGGGGCCCAAAATGTAGCGCAAGCGGCCTGTAAAGCGCATCAGTTTTTGTGCTGGACTCATCTTGGGCATGGGCGGCGTTCCTTATGGCGCTTGGGCCGGAAACGGGATTCCCCGGCCGATTGATAAAGGCGATACTATCCATAGTACCCTGATAGTTAGTGCACTAACCAAAATGAGGGAGCAAGGCAATGAGCGTCACAGAAAACGATCTGCTGCTGGAACGGCAGCTTTGTTTTGGCCTCAGTGTGGCCTCCCGCAGCGTCATTGCCGCCTACAAGCCCGTGCTCTCCGCCCTGGGCCTGACCCACCCGCAATATCTGGTCATGCTGGCCCTTTGGGAGCAGGCGCCGCGGAAAGTCAAGGACATTGGCAACGCCCTGCTACTGGAATCGGCCACACTGTCCCCCCTCCTCAAGCGCCTCGAGACGCTGGGCTACATCACCCGCGCCCGGGACGCCAGCGATGAGCGTGCCCTGGCCATTGACCTCACCCCCACCGGCCGGGCGCTGCGGGAACAGGCCCTCTCCGTGCCGGGGACCATGATGGCCCGGCTGGGCCTGGACCGTGAAGGCGCCATGGCGCTGCATGGCAGCATGATGGCCCTAATCGCGGCCGCCACCGGCAATCTCGACGCTGCGGACGCAGCCGGCGTGGCCGTGGCGGATAATTGAAGGCATGACCACTGCCCCACGCCCCCTCGCCGAGGACGCCTGGCAGGACCGTGCCGCGGCGCACCACCACCGCGTCAACCGCTACGCAGCGCCCTACCTGGCCCGCCGCTCGGCCAACCAAAAGCACCCGGTGGAAGACTTCCTCTTCACGTACTACACCCAAAAACCCGGCCAGCTGTCCCGCTGGCATCCGGGCGCGGGCGTCATCCTCACGGGTGAGGCCGCCAAGGAGCGTTTGAACTGGAAGTTCTACAGAACCGCCAACGACGCCGAGCTCCAGGCGGGCGGGCTGGCACAGCCAGGTTCCGGCGTCGTTTTGGACAAAGAGAAGTTTCTCACCGAACGCAAAGACGCCATTGATTTTGCCCGCATCATCCTGGGCCGCACGGCCGCCCGCCCGGCCCAGTTTGGCTGTTTTGGGCTGCACGAATGGGCCATGGTCTACAAGCAGGAAGCCAACCAGGTCAGGCACGAATACCTTGAGTTGCGCCTTGGCTCCAGCGGCACGGACCAGGTGGTTGAAGAGAACAAGATCCGCTGCACGCACTTTGATGCCTACCGCTTTTACACCCCGCAGGCATCGGGTCGCAATGAGCTGACCCCCACCCGCGAGAACCAGCGTGACATGGAACAGCCTGGGTGCCTGCACGCCAACATGGACCTCTACAAGTGGGCTTACAAACTCTCACCCGCCCTGCCCAGTGAGCTGGTCATGGACTGCTTTGAGCTGTCCTGGCGCATTCGGGCCATGGACATGCGGGCATCACCCTATGACCTGGCTCAGTGGGGCTATCCCGCCATCGCCATCGAAACGGTCGCCGGAAAGGCTGACTACGTGGCGGCGCAGCGGTCGTTCAGCGCCGAATCGGCTGTGTTGCGCGAACGGCTGCGCACAGCCGTTGACGCACTGGTTTCTGATCCCCTCCTTTGACCTCACCCTACATGAGCCCTACTCTTATTTCACCCATCAATATTTAGATTTCATATTGCGAAATTAAGGAGTCTCATGTCCCACATACTCACCCCAGGTCAGGCAGCGCCCGGATTCACCCTCCCGGACGCTGGCGGCCGGAACATTTCCCTCTCCGACTACGCCGGGCGCCAGGTGATCGTCTACTTTTACCCGAAGGCGGCCACGCCCGGCTGCACCACCGAGGCCTGCGATTTTCGCGACAGCCTAGCCGCCTTGCAGGCCGCCGGCGTGGACGTTGTGGGAATTTCCACCGACCCGCAGGACGCCTTGGCCAGTTTTTCCAGCGAATTTGAGCTGAATTTCCCGCTGCTTTCCGACGCCAACCACCAGGCCGCCGAGGCATGGGGCGCCTGGGGCGAAAAGCTGGTCAACAACAAGACCGTCGTGGGCACCCTACGCTCCACAGTGGTTGTCAACGCGGATGGAACTGTGCGCACCGCCGAATATAACGTCAGTGCCGACGGCCACGTGGCGCGTCTTCGCACCGAACTGGGGCTCTAAGCTCCCCCGCTCGCAGCAGCATTGAGGCACCCCGGCATGCCCCTCAGGGGGGAGAGCGCCGGGGTGCTTTTTTGCGCCCACTACGGCCCCGGGGCACTTTGTGACCCGCCCAGCCACCGCCGCGGTTGACATTTCAAATGTGATGCGGTTCACTATTCATACGCTGAAATAACAGTTCCACGATGCGAAACAAAATGAGATTTCGCATAGCCTACGCCGTGGATGCCAGCATAAATTGCAAGGATCAACTTGCCATGCTGTTGAACGAATTCAACGAATCACCAGAAATTAACCTAACGTCAGCGCTGCGCCCGTGCATCGACGTCGAACGGTGGATCCAGGAGATCATCGAAGCCCGGCCCTATGCCGCGGTGGAGGACATCTTCGGGACCGCCGCTCATGCCGCCGCACCGTTCACCGCCGAAGAAGTCAGCTTCGCGCTCAGGCACCACCCCCGCATTGGGGAACGCCTGTCCGGTGCAAGCCATGAGGCGGCGCTGTCCGCCGCGGAACAGGCGGGGATTGACCCCGCGGACTCCGCGACAGCCAGGGCGCTCGTGGCCGGCAACCTGGCCTACGAGGAAAAGTTTGGGCAGGTCTTCCTCATTAGGGCTGCTGGGCGATCCCCGGATGAGATTCTGTCCGCCCTGCACGAGCGGCTGGGGAACCCACCCCACACCGAACGGCTCATTGTTGCGGACCAGCTGCGGGAAATCGCGCTGCTTCGACTCAAGGCGGTGGTCAGTGCATGAGCACCTCCCACATCACCACCCACGTACTGGATACCACGCTGGGGAAGCCTGCATCCGGCGTAGCCGTGGAACTTGACGGTCACACCGAAGGGGAATGGGTTCACCTGGCCTCGGGAATCACCGATGACCAAGGGCGGGTGAAGGAGCTTGGAGCCGAGCACCTGGCGAGCGGGACCTACCGTCTTCGCTTCAACACCGGCGCCTACTTCGCCAGCCTCGCCACGGAAACCTTTTTCCCGGAGGTAACACTTACCTTCACACTCGACCAGTCGGAAGAGCACTATCACGTGCCCTTGCTGCTGAGTCCTTTCGCCTTTTCAACGTACCGAGGGAGCTAGACATGAACGCGAACACCAAAAACACCAACATCGTCCTGGGTGCCAACCAGTTCGGCAAGGCCGAGGTCCGGCTGGTCAAAATCACCAGGGACACGGACCGCCATGAAATCGAGGACCTCAACGTCACCTCGCAGCTGCGCGGAGATTTTCTGGCAGCGCACCTCGAGGGCAACAACGCCCATGTGGTTCCCACGGACACCCAAAAGAACACCGTGTACGCGTTTGCCCGCGACGGCGTGGGCTCCCCCGAGGAGTTCCTCTTGCGGCTGGGCAACCACTTCACCACCGAGTTTGATTGGGTTGACGGCGGGCGTTGGGCCGCGGAACAGTACAGCTGGGACCGCATTGCGGCGCATGGCCGGCTGCACAACCACTCGTTTGTGCGCAATGGCCAGGAGGTGCGCACAGCTGTTGTTGTCAAGGATGGCGATGACACTCAGTTGATCTCCGGCCTGCAGGATCTGACCGTGCTCAAGTCAACGGAGTCGGGCTTTGAGGGGTACCCGGTGGACAAATACACCACCCTTGCGCCCACCAATGACCGCATCATGTCCACGGATGTGGCGGCCCGCTGGCGCTTTGACCCCTCAGCTTTGGGGGAGATTGACTTCAACAAGTCGTACGACGACGTCAAGGCACTGTTGCTCGAAGGCTTCACGGAGAACTACTCCACAGCCCTGCAGCAGACTCTCTTCGACATGGGCAAGAAGGTGCTGCTGGCTCATCCGGAGATCGACGAAATCAAGTTCTCCATGCCGAACAAGCACCACTTTGTGGTTGATCTGTCCCCCTTTGGCCTGGACAACCCCAACGAGGTGTTCTTTGCCGCCGACCGCCCCTATGGGCTGATCGAAGCAACTGTGCTCCGTGAAAACGCCTCGGATGCCGGCAAGGCGTGGGAGGGCATCGCCGGTTTTTGCTAGCAGCAGCCGTGCCGGCACAGTAGTTCGTGCCGGCACAGCAGTTTTTCTAGCACAGCTTTTTTAGCACGGTCGCGCCATAAAGGCCCGGCGACCAGGTGGGCGGGGGCTGTATCCCCCGCCCACCCACAGCGGCAACTCCCAAAGCGGGTTGACGCTTAATAAGGGTAAGCAGACAAGGAGGTCCGCTATGACCAAGAGTTCACGATCCAAAGCCGTAGTTCCCACGAGGCCAGAGGATAAAAAACTAGGAATCGGGGCAAATTTTGCCTACGGATTCCAACACGTATTGACCATGTACGGTGGCATCGTCGCCGTACCACTCATCGTTGGCCAAGCGGCAGGGTTGGCCGCTGAGGACATTGGCCTACTCATTGCCGCGTGTCTTTTCATGGGCGGCCTTGCCACCCTCTTACAGACTCTGGGTGTGCCGTTCTTCGGATCCCAGCTCCCCTTGGTCCAAGGTGTCTCGTTTGCGGGCGTGGCAACCATGGTGGCGATTGTGAACGGCGGGGGCGGACTGCAGAGTGTCTTTGGCGCCGTCATTGTCTCCTCCGCGATCGGCCTGCTGATCACACCAATTTTCTCAAAGATCATTCGATTCTTCCCCCCAGTGGTCACCGGCACCGTCATCACCGTCATCGGCCTTTCGTTGATGCCGGTGGCGGCAAACTGGGCCATGGGCGGGAACAGAACGGCTGAGAACTACGGCAGCGTCGCCAACATCGGTCTAGCCGCCGCTACCTTGGTGGTGGTTCTGCTCTTGAGCAAGCTCGGAAACAGCACCATCTCTCGCCTGTCAATCCTGCTGGCCATGGTCATCGGCACACTCATCGCCCTGGCTGTCGGCATGGCAGACTTCTCCAAGATTGGCGAAGGCTCGATTGTCGCCTTCCCCACCCCCTTCCACTTGGGCATGCCAACCTTCCAGCTCGCCGCCATAATCTCCATGTTTATCGTTGTACTGGTGATCATGGTGGAGACGTCCGCAGACATCCTGGCCGTCGGTGAAATCGTGGGCACCAAGATCGACTCCCGCCGCCTTGGTGATGGTCTGCGCGCCGATATGGCAGCCAGCGTCGTCGCCCCAGTTTTCGGTTCCTTCACCCAAAGTGCTTTCGCCCAGAATGTGGGCCTCGTAGCCGTCACAGGGATCAAGAGCCGCTTTGTGGTGGCTGCCGGTGGTGTCATCCTCGTGGTGTTGGGCATTCTGCCCATTATGGGACGCGTGGTGGCCGCAGTGCCGACCCCCGTGCTCGGTGGAGCAGGGATCGTGCTGTTCGGCACGGTTGCGGCCAGCGGCATCCGCTCGTTGTCCACCGTTAGCTACAAAAACAACATGAACATGATTATTGTTGCCACCGCGATCGGCGCCGGCATCATTCCCATCGCTGCGCCCACGTTCTATGACCAGTTCCCGAGCTGGTTTGCAACGATCTTCCATTCCGGCATCAGCTCTGCGGCCGTCGTGGCAATCTTGCTCAACCTGTTGTTCAACCACTTGAAGTTCGGCAACCCGGAGAACCCTTCCGTGTTTGCTGCCGGCACCGACCGTCTAGTGGCTGCCGAAGTGCTTGAGTGCCTCCAAGACGGGGACCGCTGTGAAGACGGCAAGCTCATCGACGCTCAAGGCAACGAAGTACCCATCACAGGAGAGATTCCGCTGACATCCAACGGTTCCTCCTCACACTAAAACCCACGTACGACGGCGGCGGGCCACCTCGGAAGGTGGGCTCACCGCCGTCGTACTGGGCAGTGGACGGCCGATGGCCAGCTCAGCCCCGCCCGATAAAGGGCATGCCCGCGGCAGTGATAACTAACTGGCCAATGCTTGCCGATGCTGGCAGGTCGGCCATGAACAGCACGGTGCGGGCGGCGTCGGCCACGGGGAATGTTGGCTCCACGAGGAGTTCCCCATTGGCCTGCAGGGCTCCGGTGGCAACATCCAGGGTGGACATGATGGACGTGGCGGTGTTGCCGATGTCGATCTGCCCGCATGTGATCCCGAACGCCCGGCCGTCCAGGTCGATCGACTTGGTAAGGCCGGTGATGGCGTGCTTGGTGACGGTGTAGGCGGCCGATTTGGGTCGGGGGGAATGCGCAGAAACGGAGCCGTTGTTGATGATCCGGCCACCCGCAGGAAGCTGTTTTTTCATGGTTCGGATGGCGGCCGCAGCACACAGCATGGAGCCGGTAAGGTTGAGCGCCACCGTGGCATTCCAGTCGGCCAGGGAAATTTCATCCACGGATTGGGCAGGGCCAAACATTCCGGCATTGTTGAACAGCACATCCACCCGACCAAACCGTTCCACAGCCTTCTGGAACAGGGCATCCACTTGGGCCTCGTCGGTGACATCCGTGGGCACCGCCACGGCGAGCGGGTGGCCGCCGGCCGCGGCGAGAAGTTCGGCCTCGCGCCGGCCTGCCAGCACCACGGCGTACCCGCCCGCTAGGGCCGCCTGCACCACGGCCGCACCAATGCCGGAGCCTGCCCCCGTCACCACCATGACCCTGGCCGCAGCGTTTTGAAGTTCCTTGCCCATTTCCACTCCTTACTTAAGGTGTCTACATTGTTTCCTGATTTTGGCCAGTCGCGCGCAAAAGAGCGGGGCCGGCGGATAAATGCTCCGCAGGCCCCGCCCTTAGCCGTTCTAGTGCGCTATCAGTTCCTGCGCGTTTGCCGGAATCGGCCAGCCGGTGAAGGCCTTGGGCCGGGGTGTTGCGTAGGTGCGCACCTTGGAGGTGGACAGGCCCATCCTGACCAGGGACTCGGCAATGGTGACCGCAGCCGCCACGCCGTCGACCACGGGAACACCTGTGCGCTCCCGGACCTTGTCGTTGAGGCCAGCCATGCCGCCGCAGCCAAGGACAATGACCTCGGCCTTGTCTACGGAGACAGCCAATTCGGCTTCACGGACAATAGCTTCAACAGCGCGTTCGGGCTCCTCTTCGAGCTCCAGCACTGCCATGCCGCTGGCCCGCACGGATGCGCAACGGTCAGTCAGCCCGGCCAGCTTCAACCGGTCCTCGATCAGCGGCACTGCACGGTCCAAAGTGGTGACCACGGAGTACTTGTGGCCAAGGAACATGGCCGTGCTGGCTGCTGCTTCGGTAATGTCCACCACGGGAACGTTCAACAATTCCTGGAGGCCTTCGCGGCCATGCTCGCCGTACCCGGCCTGGACCACGGCGTCGAACGGTTCGGGGTAGGACTGCACTGCGTCCATCACGGCAACTGCTGCGAGGTAGCTTTCAAAGTTTCCCTCACACGATTCGGCGCCAAAGCGGGGCGTGAGAGCCACAATCTCGGTGCCGGGCGCCGCCACTGCACGGGCTTGTTCAGCAATAGATTCGGTCATTGATGCCGTGGTGTTCACGTTGACTACAAGAATGCGCATTACGTACCTTTCGTTGAAAGAGGTGGTTAGTGGACGCTGTCCACGGCAATGGGCTCACCTGACACGTCGTGGAATTCGCGCTGGCGATCGGCCACAAAGTAGTAGGTGATGGCGGCGAGCCCGGCTGCAAAGAACCAGGAGAAGGCGGAGAGCCCGCTCAGCGCCGGAATGAAGGCGATGGCCAGGGCCACCACGGAGGCGGGAATCAAGGCAATCACTGCGCGCGGGTTGACGCCTCGCTTGTAGTGGTAATCCGCACCCTCGGCTGTGGTGTACAGGTGGGGGACGTTGACCTTGCCGCGGCGGATGAGCCAGTAATCGGCCATGATGACGCCGAACAGCGGGCCCAAGAGGGCTCCCAGTCCACCCAGGAAGTAGACGATGACCACGGGGTTGTTGTAGAGGTTCCACGGCAGGATGACCAAGCCGATGACTGCGCTGACAATGGCTGCCTTGCGGAAGTTCAGGTGACGGGGGAACAGGTTGGTCAATGCGTAGACGGGTGCCACAAAGTTGGCCATCAGGTTCACGGCAATGGTGAGGATGAGCAGTGCCAGGCAGGCGATCACGAGCAGGAAGGTGTTCGGGATGGTCTGGACAATGTCCGCCGGGCTTTCAATGATGGTGCCGTCAATCTTGAACTGGGCGCCGGAGATAACAACAACAATTGCACCGAAGAGGAGCATGTTGATCGGGATACCCCAGAAGTTGCCACGCACAATGGACTTGGTTGACTTGGCCGCGCGGGTGAAGTCACAGAAGTTCAGAACAAAGGTGCCGTAGATGGCAACCCACAGGGCGCCACCGGCAAAGATGGTGCGCCACATTTCGGCGCCTTCCAGGCCCTTATCGGTCTGCCAGGCGATGGATCCGCCGGCTTCTGCGAACATCCAGATGGCAATAGCGGCCATGGTGACAAGAATGACCGGGCCGGCAAAGGCCTCGTATTTGCGGATCATGTCCATGCCGAAGCTGACGATGATGACCTGCACTATCCAGAGGGCAATGAAGGAAAGCCAGCCCAGGGTGGAGAGCCCCAGGATGTTATTGGTGTCCAACCCAGCCAACGACGGGAAGAGCGCCGTCAGCATGACCCTCAATACCACCGAGGCCAGGAAGGTTTGTACGCCGAACCAGACGATTGCGACGCCGCCTCGCAGAAGGGACGCAATGTGCGCACCCTTGATGCCGAAGCTGATGCGGCTCATGACGGGGAATGGAACGCCCGTCTTGAACCCCATGAATCCGGAGAAGTTCAATAAGCCAAACAGGAGGATTGCGCCGACGCCCAGGGCCAGCAGGATCTGCCAGCCACCCAAGCCCAAGGCAAACAAGCCGATGGCGAATGCGTAGTTACCCAAACTGTGCACGTCGTTGGCCCACAGCGTGAAAATGCTGTAACTGGACCACTTGCGGCCCTTCATCTTGGTGGGTGCCAGATCCTGATTGAACAGGCTGGCACTGAGGGTGTAACCCTCCGGTGTCTTGAAGGGAGGTTCAGACAAAGTAGTTCCTGTGCTGTGTTCAGACAAGGTGTTTCCTGTTCTTTGATCAGGCAAGTGCTGTCCTCTCCTTTGAGGATCGCCACCTGCCTCGACAGTGTGGATATTTTTTGTGGAAGTAGCGTCCATGATAGCTCCGCAGCAAATAGTATTTTCGTATGGTGGAAGAAAACTCTTGAAGTGTGAAAACAGTCTATGAGCCAGCTCACATCAAGTCAAAGGTTTTTTTCTGAAAATTCGTCACAAGTCCAAAATTTGGCATCCGGTGGCTGGAGGCAGTACTCTCGGCATACAATATTTTGTTTCCATCTAGTGAAAATCACAGCCGCGAGATTCACGCTTGGACCACCCAACGCCCGCGCCACGTTCGACGGCGAACGCGCAGCCAGCGGGTACGCGCCGCCTCACCACCAGGGAGGCCGCGAATGCACCACTGAAAGAGGACAGATGTTCTTGCGAGACGATAATTCCCACATCCTGAGCGGGTTGACAAACCAGCTGCCTGATCGCGATCCGGAAGAGACTGCCGAATGGCTTGAGTCCTTCGACGCGTTGATCGCCGAGCGAAGCACTGAGCGTGCCCAGTTCATTATGCGTAGTCTGCTGCAGCGGGCAGGCGCGCAGAGCGTTGGCGTGCCTATGGTCACGACCACCGATTATGTGAACACCATTCCGGCGG